>JBIKRC010000254.1:0-3789 GCA_044349375.1 Limnohabitans sp. | reverse complement strand
AAAAAAGGGTCACGCAGCACCAAGCCGCGCCGCTGAGGCGCGGCTTTTATTCAGCGCAGGTGCTGCGCCAAGGCACTGGCGGTCAGTGGCAATTCATCTGGCCAGTCATTGGCCAGCTGACCGTGCTGCGCCACCGCGCAGCTGGCGGCTTCGAATGGCCCCAAGCCTTGTGCCATTCGGGCGCCGACCAAGCCCGCCAGCACATCGCCTGTGCCGCCAATGGCCAGTCTGCCATTGCCCGAGGTGTTGATACGGCTGGTCTGTCCGGGTGCAGCGATCACCGTGCCCGAACCCTTGAGCACCACGGTGCAGTGAAACAAAGCGGCCAAATTTTGCGCGGCTTGAAGTCGGTTGCTTTGCACCTGAGCAGTGCTGGTTTTCAAAAGCCGTGCCGCCTCCAGCGGGTGAGGGGTGATGACGGTGGGTTTCAGTTCTGCCCTTTGGCGCAGCAAATTTTGAAGTGCGGGATCGTCTGCCACCGCGTTCAAACCATCGGCGTCCAGCACCAATTGCGCGCTGCGCTGGAGCACTTCGGGCATGTGCGCACGGATGGCTTCGCCGCCCCCGCAACCGCAGACCACATGCAGCCGCTCCAGGTCCAGCCGCTGCCAGTCCCGTTGCATCAGGTCGGGCAGCGCATGCTCTGTGGCTTGTCCTGAGAGCAAGCTCAAAATCACGCGACCTGCACCGGCATGCAGTGCGGCGGTGGCGGCCAACACGGCGGCCCCGGTCATGCCCATGCCCCTCAAGGCCCTGGGCTCACCGCCGATCACCGCCACATCGCCATGGCTGCCTTTGTGGCTGGCGTGGCTTTTGATGGGGGGTGCGTCAGCCGCATTCAGAAAGGCTTGTGGCGGCACATCGCTGTCATTTGCCCGGTGGCCCAAGTCGTCCAGCCAGATTTGGCCGCAAGCGTCGCGCCCATGGCCCATGAACAGACCGGGTTTGGCGGCGATGAAGGTCAGGGTATGGTCGGCGCGCACCGCCACCGTTTGGGCATCGGAGCTGCCCAGCCATTGCCCGTTTTCCAGGTTCAGACCTGTGGGGCCGTCGAGCGCCAGCACTTGGCCAGGAAACTTTTGGATTGCCTGCACGCAGGCTTGCATTTCAAGGCTGAGTGCCCGGTTGGCACCCAGGCCCAGCAGTGCGTCAATGCACAAATCCTGGCCATCCATGTTCGTTGGCCAAGCCGGAGGTACGGCAGATTGGAGGGCGACACCTGCAGCGCTGGCCCGTTGCCAGGCCATGAGGGCATCGGGCGGCGATTGTGCCGTTGAGCCCATCCAGCTGACGAGAACCTGCTTGCCCCATTGGTGCAAGTGCATGGCGGCTTCCAGGCTGTCACCCCCGTTGTTACCAGGGCCTGCGGCGACCCAGATGCGCTGGGCATGGGGGGCGATGGCCATGGCCAGTTGCGCAGCGGCCAGGCCCGCCAGTTGCATCAAAGGTTGAGGGCTACCGGACTGCAAGCGGGTTTCAAGCTGACGCATCGCATCTGGCCCATACACTGGCCACAAGGATGAGCTGCACAGCTTTTGCATGGTTTCAGTGCTTTTGCAACAAGGGTTCGAGCAACAAGGACAGTTGCAAGATGGTGTCGTCGTGCATGGCAGCATGCCAAGCCATCAGGCCCACCGGCAAATTGCCAGGCGCATGGCAGGGCAGGGAAATGCCGCAACCATCCAAGGTGTTGACCACGCTGGTGTTGCGCAGCAGCAGGCCGTTGATGCGGAAGAACTCGGCGTCGCGCTCAGCGCCCGGCGCCACATCGCTGATTTTGGGACCGGTGATGGGGGTGGTCGGCGAGAGCACGGCGTCGTAACCCACCAATGCAGTTTCCACGCGGCGAATCCATTGCCGACGTGCCTGCACCAAATCCATGTACTCGTGGGCTTTCATGCCGTAGCCGCGCATCAGGCGCTGCAGGACGCGGGGGTCGTAATGTTCACTGTCCCGGTCCAGCCATTCGCGGTGCCAGGCAAAGCCCTCGGCCGGGCTGAAACCGCCGGTGCTCATCATGGGGGCCAACTCGTTCAACTCGGGCAGGGCGATCTCATCGATGCGCGCCCCCGCAGCGCGCAGCGTGTTCAGGCTGCTCTCAAAAGCCCGCGACACGGTCGCGTCCATGCCGTCTTGCATCAAGCTCTTGGCCACCGCCAGGCGGTAGCCGGACAGAGACCGCTGCCCCCCGGGAACGTGTCTGGCCGAGAGCACTTCGTGGGCCAAAATCGCATCTCGCACGCTGCGCGTCATGGCGCACACGGTGTCAAGCGTTGTGGACAGGGGCAGGGCACCTTGGGTGGGCACCAAGCGGGCGGTGTTCTTGAATCCAACGATGCCATTCAAGGCGGCGGGCACCCGGATGGAGCCGCCCGTGTCCGAGCCCAGACCGATGAAGGCGGCACCCGTGGCCACCGACACGGCCGCACCCGAGCTGGAGCCGCCGGGCGCATGGAGTTGCCCGGGGACGCCGACGGCTTGGTCGTAAAGCCCGTCCCATGCGGCAGGGGTGCCGTGGTGGGGGTTGGTGCCCACGCCCGAAAAAGCAAATTCAACCATGTTGGTGCGCCCGATCAGTCCCGCACCTGCGGCCCGCAAACGCGCCACAGCCAGGCAGTCTGCTTGAGCCGGTGGCTGATTTTTCAGAACGATCGAGCCCGCTTGCGTGATCTGCCCTTGGACATCAAACAGGTCCTTGATGGACACCGCGAGGCCCGCGAGCGGGCTTTGACCCACTTGCGGATGGCTGGCTGTGCGCTGCAGCGCCTCGGGAGTCAGTTGCATGAAGGCATGCTGGCAGGCCGGGCTTTGCGCCACGGCCAGACAGGCTTGGGCGGCTGCTTGGACGGTTGTGGAACCAGTCTGGATGGCTTGCCGTGTGGCGATCAGATCAGCTTTCATGGGATTAGGGCCGATTTGGCAGAGTCAGGATGCTATAATACTAAGGCTTTGCAGAGCGCGGCAGCTGTCTTTTGAGTGTCATGACCCACATGAAGCCAAATCAGTGATCTCACGTACAAGCAAAGCACATCCGCGAATCCGTCCCAACAAGGTGTTGCGCGCAGTATTTTTGGCTGCACGCGATGAGTGGACTGGATTTTAGACCCAACCTTTGGAGTATTTTTATGTCCGTTACCATGCGCGAAATGCTGGAAGCCGGTGTCCACTTTGGTCACCAAACCCGCTTCTGGAACCCCAAGATGGCCCCTTTCATCTTTGGCCACCGCAACAAAATCCACATCATCAACCTGGAAAAATCGCTGCCGATGTTCCAGGACGCGATCAAGTTCGCCAAGCAACTGTCGGCCAACCGTGGCACCATTTTGATGGTGGGCACCAAGCGCCAGGCCCGTGATCTGGTGTCGGCTGAAGCCCAGCGCGCTGGCGTGCCTTTCGTCGACCAGCGCTGGTTGGGCGGCATGCTGACCAACTTCAAAACCGTCAAGACCTCGATCAAGCGTCTGAAAGACATGAAGGCTCAGCAAGAAGTCGGCCTCGAAAGCCTGAGCAAAAAAGAGCAGTTGATGTTCAAACGCGAGATGGAAAAGCTCGAAAAAGACATCGGCGGCATCCAGGACATGGCAGCTTTGCCTGATGCGATTTTCGTGATTGACGTCGGTTACCACAAAATCGCCATCTCGGAAGCCAAAAAACTGGGCATCCCATTGATCGGTGTTGTGGACTCCAACCACTCGCCAGAAGGCATCGACTACATCATCCCCGGTAACGACGACTCGGCCAAGGCTGTGGCTTTGTACGCCCGCGGCATCGCTGACGCCATCATCGAAG
>JBIKRC010000253.1:0-3799 GCA_044349375.1 Limnohabitans sp. | reverse complement strand
CCAAGAGCGCCACGCCCAGCTGGACGAACGCGTGATCGAGGCCGAGCGCAAGCTGTCGGAATGCCGCGAACAACAACGCAGCCTGGAGCGCCGCGCCCAAGAAGCCCAGTTCTCTCAGCGCAGCCTGGACGCGCGCCGGGCCGAGCTGAACCGCACGATAGAGACCGCGCAGCAGCAAGTGGCCAGCATCGACGCCGAAATGCAGCGCGCCCGCGACGAACTCAGCCGCCTCACCGATGCCGCTGCACAAGCTGGTTTGCAAAATGTGCTGGCCGTCAAACTGGAGCGCGAGCAAGCCTTGGGCGCACGGCGCAGCGCCTACGACGACTTGACCGCCAAACTGCGCGCCAGCGACGAGCGCCGGGTGAGCTTCGAGCGCGAACTCGACCCGCTGCGCCAACGCATCACCGATTTGCAGCTCAAGGAACAAGCCGCACGCTTGGGCCTGGAGCAGTACACCCAGCTGCTGGCCGATGCGCAGGCCGATCTAGAAGCTGTGGCGCAGTCCATCGAAACCGGCCAGGTGCGCGTGACGGGCCTGCAAGGAGAGATCGACCGCATTCACCGCGAAATCACCGCTTTGGGCCCGGTGAACTTGGCGGCACTCGAAGAGCTCACCACTTCGCGTGAGCGCAAGACCTTCCTGGATGCCCAGTGCGCCGACCTGACCGACGCCATGAACACGCTGGAAGATGCGATCCGCAAGATCGACGCCGAAACCCGCGAATTGCTGGGCGGCACCTTTAAGATCGTCAACGAGCACTTCAGCCGCATGTTCCCTGAGTTGTTTGGCGGCGGCAATGCGCGTTTGGTCATGACCGGTGATGAAATTTTGGACGCCGGTGTGCAGGTGCTGGCCCAGCCGCCTGGCAAGAAAAACCAGACCATCCACTTGCTGTCGGGTGGCGAAAAAGCCCTCACGGCCATTGCACTGGTGTTTGCGATTTTTCAGCTCAACCCCGCACCATTTTGCTTGCTTGACGAGGTGGACGCGCCGCTGGACGACGCCAACACCGAACGCTATACCAAGCTGGTCAAGGGTATGGGCAAAGAGACCCAGTTTCTGTTCATCAGCCACAACAAGATCGCCATGGAAATGGCCGAGCAGTTGATCGGCGTGACCATGCAGGAGCAGGGCGTTTCACGCATCGTGGCTGTGGACATGGAGTCCGCGGTGTCATTGGCCGACGTGGCCTGAGGAAGTTATGTTGGAATCGATGAGCTCATTGCAGTTGAGTCTGGCCGCCATCGGAGCGCTCACAGTGGGTGCCGTGGTGGTCTACAACTACTGGACATCACGCAAAAACGCGCCTCGCCAAGCCGACCCCCATCGCGATCCTCCGCTCGAGTCGGCTTTAAATGCCATCGAGCCTGTGCTGAACGCCGACCCCACTGTTCCTGTCAGCAGCACCGATGCCATTGATCCCGTGCTGCAAGATGCTTTCACGCACCTGAGTCAGCCCGATCGAAAACCCCAATTGGACGCATTGATCGATGTGTTGGCTTCGATCGAAGTGGACCAAGCTGTGTCGGGTGACGCCGCTTTGGCGGCCCTGCCATCCACACGCCGGGTTGGCACCAAGTTGTTTTCAGTCGAGGGGCTTGTGCAAGCCACAGGGCAGTGGGAAGCACTGGCCGCTGGGCGGCGTTACAACGCCTTTCAGGCGGGGGTTCAACTGGCCAACCGAGTGGGTGCGCTCAACAACATCGAGTTTTCTGAATTCGTGGTCAAAACGCAGGCTTTTGCAGATGCGATAGGCGGCAGCGCCAGTTTCAGTGACATGCTGGAAGATGTCGCACGCGCCAAAGAGCTTGACCAATTTGCCAGCGTGCACGACGCTCAGCTGAGCTTCACGCTGTGTGCCCGCACCGCAGCCTGGAGCCCTGGCTACATTCATCAGCATGCTGCTCGCTTGGGCTTTGTTCCCGGTGTCATACCCGGCCGCATGGTTTTGCCTGCCTTGGTGCAAGGCCTGCCTGCTGTCCTTTCACTCACCTTTGATACCCATGCGGCGATGGCCGAAGACCCGGATCTGTCGGCCATTCGCTCTTTTGCATTGAGCCTTGATGTGCCCCAGACCGCCCGCGAAGAGCAGCCTTATGTCCGCCTGCGCGAAGCCGCTGTTTCGCTGGCTTCTCAGATGGACGGTGTGGTGACCGATGGCGAAGGCCAGGTGCTCAGTGAAGCCACGCTTGACCAGATTGGTCTGGACTTGCAGCAGCTGTATGACGCGCTGGACACCCGTGAGCTGTCAGCCGGATCGCCACAAGCCCGCCGCCTTTTCTCTTGAATGTCCCCACAGCCGTGAGCCCCAATACGCCAGGCCTTTTTGACGACTTGTTTGCCGAATCACCGACGGCATCGCCACCTGCCGACACCCCGGCCACTCAGGCTCAAGCCCTGCGCCGCCAGTTGCACCACCATGCGCATGCTTATTACACGCTGGACGCGCCCGAAATTCCTGATGCTGAATACGACCGGCTCTTTCGAGAGCTGCAAGCCCTGGAATTGGCGCACCCCGAACTGCTGACATCTGATTCGCCCACCCAGCGAGTCGGCGGGGCGGTCTTGGACGCGTTTGCCCAAGTCACGCACCGCGTACCCATGCTCAGCATCCGCACCGAGACCGACACCGAAGCCAGCGGGGCCGAGGCCTTTGACGCCCGCATTCGCAAAGAGCTGGGTCTGAGCGAGTCTGACCCGGCCGTGGACTACGTGGGCGAACTCAAATTTGACGGCCTGGCCATGAGCTTGCGTTATGAAGGCGGCTTGCTGGTACAAGCGGCCACCCGAGGCGATGGCGAAACCGGCGAAGACGTCACCACCAACATCCGCACCATCGGGCAAATCCCCTTGCGCCTGCCGACCCACGCGCCCAGCGTGCTCGAAGTGCGCGGCGAGGTCTATATGCGCCGCGACGATTTTGAAACCCTGAACGAGCGCCAACGCCAACGCATCGCCGCAGGCACCAAAGGCGAAAAAACCTTCGTCAACCCGCGCAACGCGGCGGCGGGTGCGGTGCGCCAGCTCGACTCGGGCATTGCGGCTGAACGGCCGCTGAGTTTTTTTGCTTATGGCCTGGGCGACATCACGCCCGCCAACGAAGGCGGTCCGCAGTGGATTTCTCACTTCGACATGCTCATGCAACTCAAGGCTTGGGGCTTTCCGGTGGCCGAGCAAACCGCTTGTGTGCAAGGGGCGGCAGGGCTGGTGGCGTTTCACCAGCGCATGGCCGCGGAACGCGATGCCTTGCCTTACGACATCGACGGTGTGGTTTACAAGGTCAACGATCTGTCGCTGCAGGCTGCCTTGGGTTTTGTGACTCGCGAGCCACGTTGGGCCGTGGCGCACAAATACCCCGCACAAGAAGAAATGACCGCGGTGTTGGCCATCGATGTGCAAGTGGGCCGCACCGGCAAACTCACGCCCGTGGCCAAATTGGCCCCGGTGTTTGTGGGGGGTGTCACGGTGACCAATGCCACGCTGCACAACGAACTCGAAGCGCGTCGCAAGGACGTGCGGGTGGGCGACACTGTCATCGTGCGACGCGCGGGCGATGTGATCCCTGAGGTGGTGTCGGTGGTGTTGGACCGCCGTCCATTAGACGCGCCGCAGTTCACCATGTTGACCCACTGCCCCGTGTGCGGCAGTCTGGCTGAGCGCGATGACGGCGAAGCCGACCACCGCTGCACGGGTGGGCTGTTTTGCAGCGCCCAGCGCAAACAGGCCATCTGGCACTTTGCCCACCGCCGCGCCATGGATGTGGACGGCTTGGGCGACAAACTGGTGGACCAACTG
>JBIKRC010000016.1:0-14142 GCA_044349375.1 Limnohabitans sp. | reverse complement strand
CGACAAGACCGGCAGCCAGATGGTGTACCACCACTGCGGCACGCCAATGCCTGGTGAGGTTTCGCCAAAGCGGAAATCGTCCCAGACCACACGCACGCTGAGCACCGCGATCAGGGTAAACAGCGCAAACACCATCAAAGCTCCAAAGCGGGCCAGTGCCCGTTGGCGTTTTTCCGAACCGCTGTCGGCAAAGTACTCAATGCGAATTTGACGGTTGCGGGCCACCGAGGCCGAACCCGCCACCAGCGCCAGCACGATCATCAAGAACACCGAAAACTCTTCCGTCCAGGCAAAGGACTGGTCGGTGAAATAGCGCACCAGCACATTGGCAAAGGTGATGAGCGAGAGCAGCGCCATCACGATCACCGTGAGCCAGTCTTCGATTTTCAGAGGAACGGCGGTTTTTTCATCGGGTTCAGCAGCGGCCACTACAGGTGGCTCTTGCTCGTGCAATTGGGTCATAGGTCTCAAGCCAAATTTAAAATTCACTTTACCATGGCGTTCTTGGCCAAAAGCCCCTCTAAAAGGCCCCAAAGCGCCCCTTGAGCACAGGGATTACCCCATAAAAGCTCGCTGAATGCAGGTGCAGGCTGATCACAAACAAGGGGCGACACCCTCAACGTGTGACGGGCCTCAGGCAGTCCTGCGCTGCGGCAACGATTTGATCAGCCGACACGCGGGCCACCGCTTCCAAAACAGGGGCGTAACCCACCGGAATGCGCGGCGCGCCCAGACGCTTGACGCGGACACCCAAAGTTTCGGCCACGGTGGCGGCGATTTCAGCGCCAAAGCCTGCGGCCTGAATGGCTTCGTGCAACACCAGCAAATGGCCTGTTTTGGCGGCAGAATTGAGCACCGTTTCCCGGTCCCAGGGCCACAAGGTACGCAAATCGATCAGCTCGACCTGAATACCCAAAGCCGCCAATTGCTGGCAAGCCGTTTGGCACACTTGCACCTGTCGGCTCCAGCTGACCATCGTCAGGTGCTCGCCCGGGCGCAGCACAGCGGCCTTGCCCAAGGGCACCTGCACACTTTCGTCCACCGGCCCTTCCAAGCCCCACAGGGTCTTGTGTTCCATGTAGACCACAGGGTCACCGCATTGCATGGCCGCGCGCAACAAAGAGTAGTTGTCTTGCACCGAGCCCGGGCACACCACCACCAAGCCGGGCATGTGGGCAAACCAAGCCTCGAGTGACTGCGAATGCTGCGCCGCTGAGGCATCCCAGATGCCAATGGGCATGCGGGCCACCAGGGGCACACGGCCCTGACCGCCAAACATGTAACGGTTTTTGGCGGCTTGGTTGATGATTTCGTCCATGCCGCAAAGGGCAAAGTCGACCACGCGCATCTCCACCACCGGACGCATGCCCGCCAGCGCCATGCCCACGCCGCCGCCCATGATGGCCGCTTCGCTGATCGGGGTGTCGATGATGCGGTGCGTGCCAAAGGTCTGTTGCAGGCCTTTGTACTGGCCAAAGATGCCGCCCCGCCCCACGTCTTCGCCCATGACCACCACGCGCTCGTCAGCTTCCATTTCGTGCTGCACGGCCAGCACGGCGGCCTGGCTGTAGCTCATCGTCTTCAAAACCATTGACCTTCTCCTGTGGTCTGAATGTCGGTGTAGGCCGCTGTCACATTGGGCCAGGGCGCCTGGTCCGCTGCCTGCATGGCCGCTTGCACTTCGGCCTGGGCTTGCTGGTCCATCTGGTCGCACGCGGCATCGGTGCTGCCCAGCGCCAGCAACGCGCGGCGGGCGTTTGGGATGGGGTCGTTTTTCAGGGCTTCTTCCACTTCCCGGGGGTCGCGGTAAGCGGCCAGGTCCACCGACACATGGCCTTTGACGCGGTAAGTGCTGGCATGCAACAGTCGCGGCCCTTGGCCCGAGCGAATGGTCTGCACCAGCTCAGCGGCTTTTTCGTGAACAGCCCACACATCGTTGCCATCGACCTGGTGCGCTGCAATGCCCAGACTTTCGCTGCGCGCCGAAGCGCCAGGGCCTGCAATCATCGGGCCGCTGGCGGTGGTGGCACTCCAACGGTTGTCTTCACACACAAACAGCACCGGCAACTGGTGCACCTGCGCCCAGTTGAGGGCTTCCAGAAACGGCCCCCGGTTGGTGGCGCCGTCGCCAAAAAAACACACAGTGATGTCGCTGCGCTTTTGCAATTTTTGCGCGTGCGCGGCACCCACGGCAATAGGCAAGCCCGCTGCCACCACGCCGTTGGCCCCCAACATGCCGACCGAAAAATCAGCAATGTGCATGGAGCCGCCTTTGCCCCCGTTGAACCCCGTGGCTTTGCCGTACAGCTCGCACATCATGCGGCTGAGATCCGCCCCCTTGGCCAGGGTGTGGCCATGGCCACGGTGGGTGGAGGTCAGGTAGTCGCGCGGGGTGAGGTGGGCGCACACGCCAGCGGCCACGCCTTCTTGCCCGGTGGACAGGTGCAAGGGGCCGCGCACTTTGGCGCTGCCGTCAGCGGTTTTGTTGTAGGCGCTGACACCGCCCTGGCTCAGGATTTCTGCGGCATTTTCAAACGCCCGGATGCGGGCCATGCAAAGATACAAAGCAGCCAATGCGTCTTTTTGAGCGATGGAGGGCAATCGATGTCTCCTGTATTGAAGTCGCCCCGGAAAACAACTTTCTCAAGGCCAAGACCACTCTAATGGCATTTGACTTGAAGGCCAGCGCGCAGGTGACAGAACCCCTTGAGCTTTTTGATGGGGCCTCAGACTACCACCACGGGCACACGCGCAGCCAGCGCACACATGAGCTCGTAGCCCACGGTGCCTGCCGCTTGCGCCACTTCGTCGATGCTGAGCACCGCGCCTTGGGACGACTGCCCCCACAGCGTGACGGTGCTGCCCACACCCGCTTCGGAAAATGAACTGAGGTCCACCGTCAGCATGTCCATGCTCACCCGACCCACCGTGCGTCCCCGCTCGCCATTCACCAACACCGGCGTGCCGGTAGGGCAAATGCGCGGGTAGCCATCGGCATAGCCGCAAGCCACCACGCCGATGCGTATGGGAAGGTCGGCCACAAAGCTGGAGCCATAACCCACGCTGTCCCCCGCCTGCAAGTGCTGCACGGCGATGATCTTGGCGTTCAGGCTCATGGCAGGCTGCAGACCCCAGTGCGCGGCGCTGTGTTCTGGAAAGTCGGGCGAGCTGCCATACACCGCGATACCGGGGCGAATCCAGTCGGCTTTCACGGCCGCATCTTGCGCATGGCGCAAGGTGGCGGCGCTGTTGCTTACACTGCGCTCTCCGGGCAAGTCGCGTGTGGCTTCTTCAAACCGGGCCATCTGCTCGGTGATGCCTTTGGGGCCATCGGCATCGCTGAAATGGGTCATGAGCGAAATCTCGTCCACCTGCGGCAAGGCGTTCAGCCGCGTCCAGACCGAGCGAAAGCGCTGCGGCGCAAAGCCCAGCCGGTTCATGCCCGAGTTCATTTTGAGGAAAACCCGGTGCGGCTCGTTCGTCTTGTGGAGCGCGAGCATGTCAATTTGCTCATCGCAGTGCACCGTGTGCCAAAGGTTCAAACGCGAACACAACTCCAAGTCCCGCGCCTCAAAAGCGCCTTCGAGCAGCAAAATCGGGCCGCGCCAGCCCAAAGCGCGGACGCGTTCGGCTTCCGTTAGATCGAGCAACGCAAACCCATCGGCCCCGCGCAAGCCTTCAAACACCCGCTCGATGCCGTGCCCGTAGGCATTGGCCTTGACCACCGCCCACACCTGGGCATCGGGCGCGGCTTGTCGAGCCAAGGCCAGGTTGTGGCGCAAGGCAGCGGTGTGGAGGGTGGCTTGAATGGGGCGGGGCATGGGCAATACATGAAAAAGGCCGATGAAGTATGCCAGCTTCATCGGCCCTAGGAACCTCAGCGCCCGAGCGGGCGCTGGGCTGTTGCACTTCAGCGTGCCTTCAAAAACTCGCCCACTTCCAGCAAGACCAACTCGTTGTCGTCGGCCTTGTTCGGGTCGCGGCTGCTGGAAAACGGCAGGTTGTTGTCGTTGCCCACCACAATGTGCGTGGCGTCCACCACGTCCACGTTTTCAATGGTGAAGAAGGGGAAGCTCAAAGCGCCATTGACCAGCGGCTTGCGGGCCAGCTTGTTGGGGTCTTGCATGTTCATCAAATCGATGTAGCCGATCTTGCGCAGCGGGCCACCCACATTGGCTTCTGTCAGCTCGACTTTGTAGACGCGCTTGAACTTGGGCAGGTCGTGGAAGCAATCGGAGCGCTTGACGCCTTCTGGGCAAGCCTTGTCAGGGGTGCCTTCGCCGTTGTCGCGCTCGATGATCAGGCCCGTGGTCTCGTCGATCATGTTGAAGTCACCGATGGCGTGGTGGTTGGCTTCCATCACGTACTTCCAATGGCGGCCGGTCCATTTTTCGGCTTTCACATCAAATTCCAGCACGCGCAAGTACTGCTTGCCGTCCAGCATCTCTGGGGCTTTGGTGGCTTCGTCCCACAAAGCGCCTTCCAGCAAGGCATAGAGTTTGCTGCCATCTTTGGAGGCGGCCATGCCTTCATAGCCTCTGGAGCGGCGTGACTGGAAACGCACCAACTGGTCGGGCGAGCCGGGCGTGGTGACGGCAGGGTGGTCGGGCGAACGCACAACTTTGCCGTCGACTTGGGTCTCGAACACCGCTTGCACTTTGCCCTTCATGTCGGCCTTGATCAGGAAGGGGCCAAATTCGTCTCCGATCCAGATCGAGCCACCCGCGAACTGAAAGCTCTCGGTGTCAAAGTCCGAACCGGTCAGGTAACGCTGCTTGGTGCCCTCGTGGACGATGCGAAACGGCACTTTTTTGTCCAGGTCGTGCAAAAACACCGTTTGCGCGCGCTTGAATTCGCCGGTTTTGAAGTCCACTTTGTAATGGTTCAGGTGCAGCATGAAGTCAGGCGAATTGGCTTTGGAGCCCGCGCCGTTGTCGGTCAAGATCCAGAAGCTGCCGTCGGCCATGCGCTTGATGCCCGAGTGGCCTTGCACAGGCTGACCCTTGAAGGGCAAGAAAACGCCGGTGGGGCGACCTGCCGACTGGCCTTCGACGCTGCCGATTTTCTCGACGCGCTGACCGGTGGTGAATTTGCCGCTGACCTGCAAATCGGCCGGGGCGTCTTTGGGCGCAGGGATCAGGGTCATGGCGGGCAGCACGGCGTGGCCAGCCAAGGTGGCGGGGAAAGCGTTTTGCGCTTGGGCTTGCAAAGCTCCAGTGGCACAAACCAGCATCCAGGCCGCAGCAGCGGCGCTCAAACGGTGAGGAAATGGAAATTTCATGGCGTTCTCAGCAGAAGTGAAGGGTTCTTGAAATTAATCAACCCCCGTGAAGCCGGCATGAACCTTCCATGACAAGGACAAGACGGGCAGTGCCTGTTGCACCCCTTTCCCCACGCCAAAAGGGGCTTGCAAATGATTTACACTGATCCGCTGCCTTTTAACCACGCGCAATCTGCCTGAGCCGTTCAGGCACTGGCTGAACCTTGTCATCCATGGAAGTTTTTGAGTTCTTGATGCCCATCTTCACCGAATACGGCTATTTGGCTGTGTTCGTGATGCTGTTGATCTGCGGCTTTGGTGTCCCCGTTCCAGAAGATGTGACCCTGGTCACGGGTGGTGTCATCGCGGGTCTGGGCCACGCCGATGTGCACACCATGTTTGCCGTGGGCATGGCGGGCGTCATGGTGGGAGACGGCCTGATGTTCACGCTGGGGCGTCTGTATGGTGAGCGCATTTCCAAATTACCCGGTTTTCGCAAAATCCTGACACCCGAGCGCTTTGCCAGCGCACAAGATGCCTTTCACAAATACGGCAAATGGGTCATGTTCGTGGCCCGTTTTCTGCCTGGTCTGCGTACCCCCGTGTTCTTCTCGGCGGGCATGAGCCAACGGGTGAGTTTCGGCACCTGGTTTTTGATGGACGGCTTTGCCGCCCTGATCAGCGTTCCGATCTGGGTGTACCTGGGTTACTTTGGGGCGCAAAACTGGGACTGGATGTTTGGCGTGCTGCGCCAATTCCAGCACGGCATTTTTGCCCTGCTGGGCATCGGCATTGTCTGGTTGGCTTGGCGCTGGTGGCGCAAGCGCCAGGCAACTCTGGCCGCCAAAGCCTCTGGCGACGCCTCTTAAGCAGCCCACGCATGGGCCACGCCTCCCCCAAAAGCCTGGCGGTCGCCGGGCTCCTGTTGAACGCCTTTGTCTGGGGCGTGTGCTGGTGGCCCTTCAAACAACTCGAAGCCCAAGGCCTGCACCCACTGTGGGCTACAGCGCTCGTCTACGCCTTCGTCTTTGTAGCCATTGCCTTGTGGTTGTGGCGCAGTGGGCAACTGCAGAGCTGGCGCGGCCACCCCGGGTTGTGGTTGTTGCTGCTGGCCTCGGGCCTGACCAATGTGGGCTTCAACTGGGCCGTCACGGTGGGCGACGTGGTGCGCGTGGTGCTGCTGTTTTACCTGATGCCCGCGTGGTCGGTGCTGGTCGCTTGGTGGCTGCTGGGTGACAAGCCCACCCCGATGGCTTTGCTGCGCTTGTTGCTGGCGTTGGCCGGTTTGTTCATCGTGCTCAAAACCCCCGAGACCCCCTGGCCTGTGCCCGAGAGTTTGGCCGACGTGCTGGCCCTGATGGGTGGCCTGACCTTTGCCATCACCAACGCTCTTCTGCTCAAGCTCAAGGACACCCCCAGCTCATCGCGCACCCTGGCCATGTTTGGTGGCGGCGCAGTCATGGCCACGCTGGCGGCCATCGCAGGCTTGGCCACAGGGGTGGTGACCCTCGTGGCGGCCCCCGCCTGGAGCTGGCTGCCCCTGGTGGCCCTGCTGGGCATCTCGTTTTTGTTGGGCAACCTGGCGCTGCAATACGGCGCAGCCCGCCTGGCCGCCCACACCACGGCGCTGGTCATGCTGTCCGAAGTGCTGTTTGCCAGCGTGTCCTCTGTTTTATTGGGTGCTGCACAATGGGAAAGCCGCACGCTGTGGGGTGGTTCGCTGATTTTGCTGGCGGCACTGCTGTCGGTGATGGACACCTCACGAAAAGACTGAACCACGCTAACTAAACAACGCTAACGGAGCCCCTCCATGAGCCTTTATAACCTCGAAGCCCAGAGCATTGACAACCAAACCGTGGCCCTGTCTCGCTTCAAAGGCCAGGTGATGCTGATCGTCAACACCGCCAGCGCCTGCGGCTTCACGCCCCAGTTCACCGGTCTGGAAAAACTGCACAAAACCTACGGCGATCGAGGCCTCGCCGTGCTGGGATTTCCCTGCAACCAGTTCGCCAGCCAGGACCCGGGCGACGACGCGCAAATTGCCAACTTCTGCCAGAAGAACTACGGCGTCAGCTTTCAGATGATGAGCAAGGTCAAGGTCAACGGCGCTGACGCCCACCCGCTGTACCAATGGCTCACCGCCGAAGCGCCCGGCATTTTGGGCAGCAAAGGCATCAAGTGGAATTTCACCAAGTTTTTGGTGGGGCGCGATGGGCGTGTGATCAAGCGCTATGCGCCACAGGACTCGCCCGAGAAAATAGCCAAGGACATTGAGGCGGCGCTGGCGGTCTGACCAACGGCCCGAATTGAGTCTTCGCCATCTAGAACCACAGCCCGTTCAGGTCTGCCAAGTCAGCACAGCCAACCACAGCAACACCGCCGCACCACCCCACACCAACACCCGCGTGCGCAAGCGCAGCACTTCCACGGCACTGACCAGGCGTGCATTTTGTTCGGCCAACTCGGCCAGGGTTTCGGTGAGTTCGCGCTGGGTCTGGGCTTGACGGTCGATCTGGCCTTGCGCGGCGATCAAGGCGTTTTTGAGTTCGCCCAAGCTGGGCACGGCACTGACGGGCGTGGTCGTGGCGGGGGTGCCTGCTTGGCCTGGGGGCTGCGGCGGTTGGCGGTCCATCAGCTTGCGTGCGGCTTTGAGGACCGAAGGCGCGTGTTCGATCACATCCCCCCAGGGAATCACTTTGAGCGCCATCAACCAAGGTATCGCCATCGTCTTGTCCTTTCTGTGCGCTTTGCCAGCGCGGTCTGCCGTCCAGCGCTAAATACTACCCGGGTGGTCGTTTTGGTGTGCACAGGCGCCGGGCTTGCCGGATGGGCGAAAGGACTTTGGAGATCTCACATCCGTAAGGTTCCCCATCAATTGAACCTTGAAATACCAACGACAGACGTTCAAACTTCAAGGGAAAATGATTCACTACGGGCAATGAACGCGTCTTGGCTGATCTCTTGGCGCGCATCTTCCCCATAGAAACTGGCCTGTCCAGCCTTTGAAACGTCCACAAGGAAAACACATGCTCCAACTGCGCCCTAATTGCGAATGCTGCAACCGCGATCTGCCACCTGCGGCGGTGGATGCCCGCATCTGCTCGTTCGAATGCACCTTTTGCGCCGATTGCGCGGACACGCGCTTGCAGGGCATCTGCCCCAATTGCGGTGGTGACTTGGTGCGCCGCCCGATAAGGCCTGCGAGCAAGTTATTGAACAGCCCAGCATCGACTGAACGGGTGTTCAAGCCTATAGGCTGACCTCCATTGGGATCATCGCTTTGATATTTCTCGCGCCTGCTCAAGCAGTACACAGGCATCAAATCAACGCTTGCCTTTCGTTATTGGATTTGGACCAATGCAGGATCTCGTAACTTTGTCGCAGTCCCGCCAGATAAAAAGGATCAGTCTGAAGCAGGACTTCGAGCTGTTGTTTAGAGTCAGCTTGCGCGATCCATAAACCGCCTTTGGGCGTTTGTGAAGGTTCATGTCGCAACGATCCGCCCACAGGAATCACATCCCTGTTCCTCTCAAGCCAATCTATGTGCGCCTGCAAGTTGGCGGCCCGCAGGTGCCCATGATCGGGCTTGTCGGTGAAAAGAACAGCAAACAACATGTGGGAATTTTCTGAATTACTGCTGCCTAGGCCGCCATCTATTTCAGGATGGCTTCATCCAACAACTCCACCCAATGCCGCACCGGCAGGCCGCTGCCGCTTTGCAGGTGGGTAATGCAGCCGATGTTTGCACTGATCACGCCTTGCGGCTGCAACGCGTTCAGGTGGCCCAGCTTGCGGTCGCGCAGCTGTTTGGACAGCTCGGGGTTGAGCACGCTGTAAGTGCCCGCTGAGCCGCAGCACAGGTGCGACTCATTGACCGTGACCTTGATCTGGAAGCCCAAATCGGTCAGGTGTTTCTCGACGCCGCCTTTGAGTTGCTGGCCGTGTTGCAGCGTGCAGGGCGGGTGGTAGGCCTGCAGGCCTGCGGCTTGCAGGGCTTGGGGCTTGAGCTTGTCTTTGAGCAGGGGCACCAATTCGGGCAGCAGTTCGCTCAGGTCGCGGGTCAGCGCACCGATGCGGGCGGCTTTGTCGGCGTATTGAGGGTCGTCTTTGAGTACATGGCCGTAGTCTTTGACCATGACACCGCAGCCCGAGGCGTTCATCACGATGGCTTCGACTTCGCCGCTTTCTACCAGCGGCCACCAGGCGTCGATGTTGGCGCGCATGTGGTCTTTGCCGCCATCGTGGTCGTTCAGGTGGAACTTGAGCGCGCCGCAGCAACCGGCTTTGGGGGCGGTCACGGTCTGGATGCCTGCGGCGTCCAGCACGCGGGCGGTGGCGGTGTTGATGTTGGGGCTCATGCTCGGCTGCACACAACCGGCCAGCATCAGCACCTTGCGCGCATGCGAGCGTGTGGGCCAAGCACCGGCGTCTTGCGGCGCAGGGACTTTAGCCTTCAGGCTTTCGGGCAGCAGGCCGCGCACCATCTGGCCCATCTTCATGGCGGGCGCAAACAGGGGCGAAGGCAGGCCTTCTTTGAGCGCCCAGCGCACCAACTTTTCACCTGCGGGGCGCTCGACTTTGGCGTCCACCAGCTTGCGGCCAATGTCCACCAGGTGACCGTATTGCACCCCGCTCGGGCAAGTGCTTTCGCAATTGCGGCAGGTCAGGCAGCGGTCCAGGTGCATCTGGGTTTTGCGGGTGGGCGTTTGGCCTTCCAGCACCTGCTTGATCAGGTAGATGCGGCCACGCGGGCCGTCGAGCTCGTCGCCCAGCAGTTGGTAAGTGGGGCAGGTGGCGGTGCAAAAGCCACAGTGCACACACTTGCGCAAAATGGCTTCGGCCGCCAGGCCGTCAGGGGTGTTTTGGTATTCGGGGGCGAGTTGGGTTTGCATGACGATTCGCCTCAGAGGGGGTGCATGCGACCGGTGGCGAAAACGCCTTTCGGGTCGAACTGTTTTTGCAATTGCTGCTGGATGCGGTCTTGCACAACGTCCAGCGGGGTGTTCACGCCGGCAATTTTGTCCAGCTCGGCATGCGTGGCGCTGGCACGGAACAGCGTGGCATGGCCGCCCACCGATTGCGCCAACTCGCGCAATGGCACGGCCGCCGTGGCCGGCGCCCACAGCCAACGCTGCGCACCTTGCCATTCGATGTAGGTGGCGTAGGGCAAATCCAAAATCGGTGCGGTTTGCGGCAGCGACAGACGCCAAAGGCAGGCGTCTGGGGAAGGTGCATCGAAGAACTGCAGGCTTTGCTCACCGCTGGCGCGCCAGTCTTGCGCGGCTTCGGCGTTGTTCATCACCGTGACTTGGGCACCTTGCGCCACGGCATCGGCCGTCATGCGGGTGGTGGCCGACTGCACCGCCGCCACCGCACCGCGCAGGCGCACAAACAAATAATCGGCCGCCGGCTGGGCCATGGTGTCGCGCACCCAAGCGCTGGCGTTCAGCGGCAGGGGCTGGCCACCCCAGCGGTGCAACAAATCGAGCGCCGTTTTTTGCGGCAAACCCCCGCACATGAGCGTGGCCTCGGCCGGGGCCAAGGGCAAGACTTTCAGGCTGACTTCGGTGATCAGGCCCAGCGTGCCCCAGCTGCCGGCCATCAGGCGGCTCACGTCGTAACCGGCCACGTTTTTCATGACCTGACCGCCAAAGGTCAGGTGTTCGCCCAAGCCGTTGATGAAGCGCGCACCCAAAACAAAGTCGCGCACAGCGCCAGCAGTGGCGCGCGCCGGGCCGCTCAGGCCTGCGGCCACCATGCCGCCCACCGTAGCGCCGGGACCAAAATGCGGCGGCTCAAAGGCCAGGCACTGCCCCTTCTCGGCCAAAGCGGCTTCCAGCTCGGCAAGGGGCGTGCCGCAACGCGCCGTGACCACCAATTCGCTGGGCTCGTAACTGACGATGCCCTGGTAAGCGCGGGTGTCGAGCACCTCGCCCGTGAGGCTCTGGCCCCAAAAGTCTTTGCTGCCACCACCGCGCAAGCGCAAAGTACGGCCATCCTCAGCGGCTTGGCGCACGGCATCGATCAGTTCATTGATTTGAGCTTCCATGGGCAAGATGGTAACCCCCGGCCTCAGGCGGATGTGTGAATTTTTTGAACGGTGGGGTTGTGAGAAATTGCTCTATTTAGAGCACGACAAGGTGCGCCGTGGTGGCGCCGCGCACTGCGCTGATCGGGATCCGTTGATCCAAGGTCACCAGTCTTCCTTGGTTTTTGACCGCCAAGGCCAAGAGGTACAAATCCGTCAATTGCCTCGCGCTGTGAATGTGACCATGTTGAAACTGCTGGGGATCCAAGAGGCTGACCTCATCCGACCAGAATGCATGGTGTGCTGTCCGCGTAGAGTTTTGCAACATACCTACCAACATCGACAGGGGTTGAGGGCTGCTGTACCCCGGTTGCCCCATGATCCGAAGGCACCCATTTTGGGTTAATGCACAGGTGGCCCAACCCTGTTGAATATGCTCTTCAAACCATTGTGCGGCACGAACATGGTGGACGTGATCGCGATCGTGCAACGCAATCAACACATTGACGTCGAACAGGGCGCGCATCAAACGCCCTCGGCATCACGCAAGCGTTCGATCAACTCATTGCTGACGACCACACCCCGTGAAGGCAAGGGCTGAATGCCATATTGGGCCAAGCGCTCTGAGACGTGGGGCACGGTTTGATCCGCTTGCGGCTGATAGGTGCCCACTGCGAATGCTTTGCGCGCCAAATCACTCATCACTTGCCCGATTGATTTTTTCTCTCTTTGAGCAATTTCTTTGGCTGCAAAAAGCACATCGTCTGCAATGTCCAAGGTGGTTCGCATGGTGTTTCCCCATAGTTTGATGTTTGATGCTATCACATCAAACATCAAACTTGTCTGATCCTTGTATTCCAATGGAACATGTCTTCTAAAAAGGCTTCAAGCAACAACAAACTGATTCACCCCCAACCCCGCCATCGCCACCCGCGTTGCAAACACACACCCCGCTCCCGGGTACTGCGCCAGCTCTTGCGGGCTGCGGCCTTGGCGGGAGGTGGTGAGGAACAGGGTTTTGAGGTCCGGCCCGCCAAAGCAGGGCATGGTGGGGCAAGGCACAGGGGTTCGCACTTCGGCCAGCACCACGCCGGTGGGCGACAGGCGCAGCAGGCGTTGGCCTTCGTATTGGGCACTCCAGTAGCAGCCCTCGCTGTCCACGGCGGCACCGTCGGGGCGGCCGCCATACCGGGGCGTATGAGGCATATCACTGCCCCAAACCCAGCCCGCGGGCTTGGGCGGCATTTGGTGGAACACCCGCCCCGCACTCAATTGGCCAGTGACCGCATCCACATCAAACGCACGCAGCTGGTGCGCGGCGGTGTCGGCCCAGTAAGCCGTGCGGCCGTCGGGTGACCAGGCCAGGCCGTTGGCCGTCACCACACCGTCCATCATGGTGTGCAGGCCTTGGCCATCCAACATGTAGAGCACGCCCAGCGCCTGGTCTTTGGGCTCGTAAAGGCTGCCGGCCCAAAATCGGCCTTGCGCATCGCATTTGCCGTCGTTGAAACGCAGTTTGGTGATGTCGTAAGGCGCTGGGGCCAATGGCTGCAAATCTTCTTGCCAGTCCCGCGCCAAGTAAATGCCATCGCGCAGGGCCATGACCAGGCCGCCCCCTTGCACCGGCGCGATACAGCCAGGCTCTTGCGCCAAGGGCCAATACTCAACCGGCCCTTGCGCCTGCAAACCCTGCACCGCCACACGGCCAATGCGCCGCCCGGGAATGTCCACCCAATACAGGCGCTGCTCTTGCGGGTGCCAAAACGGCGACTCGCCCAAGCCATCGGGCTCGGTGGTGATGGCGGCCCAAGTGGGTGAAGACAAGGCGGTTGCGTGCATGCAATCGATTGTGCCCGAGCGGCCCCCCAAAGAAACAGCCCGCAGAACCGAAGCGCTGCGGGCTGATGAGGGGGTGGGTTGCGCCACCCTTTGCAATGAAACTTGTCGTTCCAGGCGATCAGCCGTGGTAAGCCGACTCGCCGTGAGAGGAGATGTCCAGCCCTTCGCGCTCTTCTTCTTCAGTGACGCGCAGACCAATGGTCAAGTCCACGATCTTGAAGGCGACCACCGAGACCACGCCCGACCACACAATGGTCAGCAGCACAGCCTTGGCCTGTGTCCACACTTGCGCTGCGATGGAGTAAGCATCGGGCGCGATCATGGCCACCGTGACCCAGTCACCCACAGCGCTGGGGCCACCCAAAGCAGGCGAGTTGAACACGCCGGTCAACAAGGCGCCGACGATACCGCCCACACCGTGCACACCGAACACATCCAGGGAATCGTCAGCACCCAGCATCTTCTTGAGGCCGTTCACACCCCACAAGCATGCAAAACCTGCCACGACACCGATCACCAGACCGCCGCCGATGCCCACGTTGCCCGCAGCAGGCGTGATGGCCACCAAACCGGCCACCGCACCTGAAGCCGCGCCCAGCATGGAGGCTTTGCCGCGCATCATGGCTTCACCCACACTCCAGGCCAGCACCGCACCGGCTGTGGCCACCAAGGTGTTGATGAAAGCCAGCGCTGCGAAACCGTTGGCTTCCAGGGCCGAGCCGGCGTTGAAACCGAACCAGCCCACCCACAGCAAGGACGCACCCACCATGGTCAAGGTCAGGCTGTGTGGGGCCATGGCTTCACGGCCATAACCCACGCGCTTGCCGATCATGAAGGCACCGACCAACCCAGCCACAGCGGCGTTGATGTGCACCACGGTGCCGCCTGCGAAGTCCAGCGCACCCCACTGCCAGATCAAACCGGCTTTGCTTGTCATTTCATCGGCCACTTCTTTGGCGGTGTAAGCGTCAGGGCCCATCCAAAACCAGACCATGTGTGCAATGGGCAGGTAGCT
>JBIKRC010000252.1:0-3811 GCA_044349375.1 Limnohabitans sp. | reverse complement strand
CCAGAATGCGGCCTTTGCTGGGCATCTTCAGGCCCGTGGTCAGCTTCATGAAGGTCGACTTGCCGCAGCCCGAGGGCCCGACGATGGCGATGAACTCGCCCTGCTTGACCTGCAGGTTGATGTCTTCCACCGCAAAGTGGTTTTCGGCCAGCAACTCGTCGTTGTAGGCCAGCCAGACGTTCTGGAAATCAACGAATGATTCTTGGGTCATGGTGAAAGCTTGAAAAATGGTGTTCGAGAGTGTATACACATTGCGTCCTTTAAAAGCCCACCGACCTGTGCAGGTTGTGGTGGGCTCGGAACGCCGGGGCCTCATGCCCCGATGCTTACGCTGAATTACTTCTTGGCTTTGGGCAGGATGTCGAGTTCTTTGGCCGTGGGCAAAAACGAGCCGTTCCAAATGTCTTCGGACTTGACGCGGGTCTTGGTGTTGAAGGCGTCAGACACTTGCGAAGACATCAGCGTCATGCGGGGTGCGTTGATCTGGCCAAAGCCTTCGGCGCGGGCCGAGGGACTGTTGATCACGGTGTCGATGGCCAGTTGCAGGCGGCGGGTTTCGAGCGCCACGTTGATGATGCCGTCACGGGCCTTGACCGACTCAATGGCTTTGGCGGGGTCTGCGATCACATCCTTGGCACCCTTGGTGAAGGCGGCCAAGAACGCTTTCACAGCAGCAGGGTTTTCTTTCAGGATCTTGGGCGATGCGATGATCGCGTTGCCATAGAGCTTGACGCCGAAGTCGGGGTACTGCATGACCACCACGTCTTCGGCTTTCACGCCACGCGCTTCGATGTTGAGCAGCGAGGTGAAGGTGAAGCCGGTGATGGCGTCCACGTCGCCGCGCACCAGCATGGTTTCACGCAGGGGTGGGTCCATCGCGGTCCATGCGACGTTTTGCACGTCGTTGGCCTTGGCAAAAATCGGGAAAGCACGGCGACCCGCGTCAAACACCGGTGCGCCCAGCTTCTTGCCTGCCAAGTCAGCAGGGGTCTTGATGCCGGACTTCTTCAAAGCCATCACCGAGGCGGGCGTATTGTTGTAAACCATCATGATGGCCACAGGCTTGTTGGGCGCGTCGGGGTTGTTGGCGTGGAATTCCATCAGGGCGGCCAGGTCGGCAAAACCCAGGTCATAAGTACCAGAAGCCACACGGGTGACCGCACCGCCAGAGCCGTTGCCCGAGTCCACCGTCACGTCCAGCTTGGCGTCTTTGAAATAACCTTTGGCAACGGGCAGCAAAAAGAAGGCCGAGGGGCCTTCAAAACGCCAGTCCATCTGGAACTTGATGGGTGTGGTTTGGGCTTGTGCGGTGCCAAAAGTGGCAACTGCGGCCAATGCGGCGGTGGCCTTGAGTAAGAAACGCTTGTTCATGAGGGGCTCCAGGTTCAAAGAAACGGTGAATCTTGTACAGCAAATTAGGTGCCTATTATCGGCCATGGTGCTGACGCCGCGTGTCAGGTTGTACCCCTAGAAAACCCCTGTTTGGGTGCCTAGCTGGTTCTGGCTTGGCACCAAAATGGGGAATTTGCAGGACATTTCTAGGGGTTTGAGGGCTCAGCTGTGGGCCTGGGCCACCGCCAGTGCCGTCATGTTGAGCACCCGGCGTACCGTGGCCGCAGGGGTCAGGATGTGCGCAGTGCCCGCTGTGCCCATCAGGATGGGGCCCACCGTCACGCCGCCGCTGGTGGTGGTTTTCAGCACGTTGTACAAGATGTTGGCCGCGTCCAGGTTGGGGCAGACCAGTAAATTGGCCGAGCCGCTGAGCGTGCTGTCTTCCAGGTATACGTTGCGGATTTCGGGCTGCAAGGCGGCATCGCCATGCAGCTCGCCATCGCACTCGATGTCGGGGTATTGCGCCACAAACAGGTCACGCGCCAGACGCATCTTGCGGGCCGACGCGCGCTTGGACGAGCCATAACTGGAGTGCGACAGGAAAGCCACCTTGGGCACGATGCCAAAGCGCTGGATTTCTTGCGTCGCCATGAAAGCGATGTCGGCCAGTTGCTCGGCCGTGGGGTCTTCGTTGACATAGGTGTCGGTGATGAACAGCGGCCCCAAGTCACTCACGAGCGCGTTCACGGCGGCGTAATTGCTCGCACCTGCGCGTTTGCCCAAAATGCTCTCGATACGCTCCAGATGCGTCATGTAGTTGCCCGTCAGGCCGCAAATCAGGGCGTCGGCATCGCCGAGCGACACCATCAGCGAGCCGATGATGGTGTTGGAGCGTCGCACCGCCGCCTTGGCCACCGCGGGCGTGGCCCCGTGGCGCTTCATCAGTTGGTGGTAATGCTCCCAATACTGGCGAAAACGCTCATCGTCTTCCGGGTTGACGTTGTCCACGTCCACACCCAGGCGCATGCGCAGACCGGCTTTTTCGATGCGAGCGGCGATCACGGCGGGGCGGCCGATCAGGATGGGGTGGGCCAGTTGGTCGTCGATGGCCATTTGGGCGGCACGCAGGGCACGCTCGTCCTCGCCATCGGCATAGGCCACGCGCTTGTCGGCTTGGGGCACGGCTTTGGCGGCGTTGAAGATGGGGCGCATCAACAAGCCGGTTTGCGAGACAAAGCTTTGCAGCTGCTGGCGGTAGGCGTCCATGTCGGTGATGGGGCGCGTGGCCACACCCGAATCGGCAGCGGCTTGCGCCACGGCAGGCGCGATGCGCAAGATCAGGCGCGAGTCAAAAGGCGTGGGGATCAGGTAATCGCGCCCAAAAGACAGCTCTTTGCCGGCATAGGCGCTGGCCACTTCTTCGCTGATGTCGGCCTTGGCCAAGTCGGCGATTTGGCGCACGCAAGCCAGCTTCATGGCTTCGGTGATCTTGGTCGCGCCGCAGTCCAGTGCGCCCCGGAAGATGTAGGGGAAACACAGCACGTTGTTGACCTGGTTGGGGTAGTCCGAGCGGCCGGTGGCAATGATGCAGTCGGGGCGGGCGGCTTTGGCCAGCTCGGGGCGGATTTCGGGCTCGGGGTTGGCCAGCGCCAGGATCACGGGGTCGCGCGCCATGGTTTTGATCATGTCCACCGTCATCACGCCGGGGGCTGAGCATCCCAAAAACACGTCCGCCCCATTGACCGCATCAGCCAGCGTGCGGGCGTCGGTCTTTTGGGCGTAGCGCGCTTTCGATTCGTCGTAGCCACCGGGGCGGCCCTCGTAGATCACGCCCTTGGAGTCGCACACAAAAATGTTCTCGACCTTCACGCCCAGGCCCACCATCACGTCCAGGCAGGCGATGGACGCAGCGCCAGCGCCCGACACGGCCAGCTTGATGCTGCCGATGTCCTTGTTCACCAGCTCCAGGCCGTTGAGCATGGCGGCCGAGGCGATGATGGCGGTGCCGTGCTGGTCATCGTGAAAGACCGGAATGTTCATGCGCTCGCGCAGCTTCTTCTCGATGTAAAAGCACTCGGGCGCCTTGATGTCTTCGAGGTTGATGCCACCCAGCGTGGGCTCCATGGCGGCGATGATGTCCACCAGTTTGTCCGGATCGCGTTCGGCCAGCTCGATGTCGAACACGTCGATACCTGCGAATTTTTTGAACAAGCAGCCTTTGCCTTCCATGACGGGCTTGGCCGCCAGCGGGCCGATGTCGCCCAGGCCCAGCACGGCCGTGCCGTTGGTGATCACGGCCACCAGGTTGCCGCGCGAGGTGTAGTCAAACGCTTTAGACGGGTCGGCCTCGATGTCCAAGCAGGGGTAAGCCACGCCGGGTGAATAAGCCAGAGACAAATCGCGCTGGTTGGACAGTGGCTTGGTGGGATTGACCGAGACCTTGCCCCGTGTGGGAAAGCGGTGGTAATCGCGGGCCGCG
>JBIKRC010000251.1:0-3824 GCA_044349375.1 Limnohabitans sp. | reverse complement strand
TCCTCGGTGGCCACACCGATCACGGCAAACGGGCAACGCTCGCGCTCACAAAAGGCGGTGAACTGGGCCAGCGACTCGGGCGCAATCGCCATCACATAACGTTCCTGGCTCTCGTTAGACCAGATTTCTTTGGGCGACAAGCCCGATTCTTCGAGCTTGACCGCACGCAAATCAAAGCGTGCACCGCGACCGGCGTCGTTGGTCAATTCAGGGAAAGCGTTGGACAAACCGCCAGCGCCCACGTCGTGGATGGCCAAGATGGGGTTAGCCGGACCCTGCGCCCAGCAATGGTTGATGACCTCTTGCGCACGGCGCTCGATCTCGGGGTTGCCGCGCTGCACCGAATCAAAGTCGAGATTGGCGGCGTTGGTTCCAGTGGCCATGGAGCTGGCCGCACTGCCGCCCATGCCAATGCGCATGCCGGGGCCGCCCAATTGAATGAGCAAACTGCCTGCAGGGAATTCAATTTTTTGGGTTTGATCGGCGTCGATCTGGCCCAGACCACCCGCGATCATGATGGGCTTGTGGTAACCCCG
Source organism: Limnohabitans sp. (assembly GCA_044349375.1). Lineage (GTDB taxonomy): Bacteria > Pseudomonadota > Gammaproteobacteria > Burkholderiales > Burkholderiaceae_C > Limnohabitans_A. The sequence goes on along the minus strand of JBIKRC010000251.1, from coordinate 3,288 downwards.
CACCACGCCATCGACCGTTTGTTCGTATTCGCGGAAATAACCCAGCAAGTTGGGGCGGCCAAACTCGTTGTTGAAAGCCGCGCCGCCCAAAGGGCCTTCGGTCATGATCTGCAAGGGGCTCGCGATGTGCTCGGGCTTGCCACCCGCTTGGTCCGACATGCCGCCCCAGAGTTTGGACACGGTGAAGCCGCTCAAACCCGCCTTGGGCTTGGAGCCGCGACCCGTTGCGCCTTCGTCGCGGATCTCACCGCCCGCGCCGGTCGATGCGCCGGGGAATGGCGAAATCGCGGTCGGGTGGTTGTGGGTTTCCACCTTCATCAGCACATGGTGCAGGGCCTGCTCTGCTTGGTAAGCCGCACCCTGCTCACCGGTTCTGGCCACAAAGCGCTCAATCTTGTGGCCTTCCATCACCGAGGCGTTGTCCGAATACGCCACCACGGTGTGCTGAGGGCTTTGCTGGTGCGTGTGGCGGATCATGCCGAACAGGCTCTTGGGCTGGGTCACGCCGTCGATGGTGAACTCGGCGTTGAAAATTTTGTGGCGGCAGTGCTCGCTGTTGGCCTGCGCGAACATCATCAACTCCACATCGGTGGGGTTACGCTTCAGACCCGTGAAGGCGTTGACCAAGTAGTCGATTTCGTCTTCGGCCAGCGCCAGGCCCCAAGCCTTGTTGGCATCCGCCAAAGCCTTCTTTCCCATTTCAGGGCCACCGCCCAACACATCCACATGGTCCATGGGCGCGGGCTCAAGGGCCGTGAACAAGGCCGCCGCCTCATCGCGGCTGGGCATGGCCGACTCGGTCATGCGGTCGTGCAGCACAGTGGCCACTTGGCCCAACTGCTCGGGCGAAAGCTTGGCGGTGCTCAGCAAGCCAGATTTCATGGTCAAACGGTATTCCGTCAGGCGCTCCACACGGCGCAGCTCAAAACCGCAGTTGTGGGCAATGTCGGTGGCCTTGGACGCCCAAGGCGACACGGTGCCTAAGCGGGGGCTGACCACGATCACGGGGCCGTCCACTGGTCCAACATAGGGCTCGCCGTAAGTCAGCAGTGCGGAAAGTTTCTGTTTTTGGGCCTCAGCCAAAGGCATCGTCGTGGCGACCAGGTGGAAAAAACGGGCCGAGATGCCCTGAATTTGAGGCGAAATGGATGCCAGTCGTGGCAAAAGCTGGGCCATGCGAAAGTCGCTGAGGGCGCTGGCGCCTTCAAAAGTCGTGATGTGCAGGGACACAGGGTGGCCTTGTAAAGGGACAGAAAACCGTCATTCCGGGGCCGCTGACTGGGGCTGGCCGGCAAAGGCGGTATTTTAACGGTGGAAACCCTGATCTGGAGGCGAGATGGACAGATACATGACTGTCTTTTTCAAGAAGCAAAAAGCCGTGCAACTCATGCACGGCTTTCTGGTGACCCGACTGATTGATCGTTCATCCCAGCACCGAAGTCGCCTCCATCTCGCGCCGGATTTTGTAGGCGTGGGTGCTGGTGTCCATGGCCACGTCGTCCCAGGTCAGGCTTTGGCCTTTGGCCACGGGGCGCAGCACTTTGACACCGTGCGCAAGACCCAGCGGCAAACCGCCCATGCGCTTGGAGGTGGCGGCGGGCAGCAACTTGCCCCAGACGGTGTAGCCGCCCTCGCCGTCCAGCATGTCGCCGGGCTTCAAGTCGCGTTTGGCGGTGGCCACCACGTCGGCATTCCAGCCTATGGCCACGCCGGTGGGTTCGTTGCGCAGGGCCACGCTCGCCACACTCACGCCCACTTCCAGGCCAATCAAATGCCAACGTTTGTACAGCGTGAAATACCGGCCCGAGGGGTCGGTGTGGGCGTTGTACTCTTCAAAGCAGTTCTTGATGTAGTCGGTCTCGGCCTCCACCGTGACCCACACGCCCATGCGGATGTCGTAAGGAATTTTGCGGCCATCGGTTTCCAGGCTGGAAATGACCTCGACCATGCCCTTGCGCTCCAAGACGCCGCCTTCCGAGATCGGGCGGGTGACGTAGGGGATGTCTTCCACGCTGGCGGGTGGGTAAAGCAAGCCGTTGCTGGGTACGCCCAAGCCTGTGGCGTTGGACACGGCGGTGCTTTCAATCGAGGGCTTGGAGCCGTCCAGAAAGCTGTTGAACATTTTGGGGTTCAGGCCCCCGCGCTCGGCTTGCTCGGGCGTGAGGCCGTAGTAGCCCCACACGGTTTCGGGCGTGGATTCGCTGAAGTGCGGCAACCATTTGTGGCCCCGGCCTGCCGCCACGACCGGAAAACCGCAGGTGCGGGCCCAATCGACCAAATCGCAAATGAGCGCGGGCTGGTCGCCAAAGGCCAACGAATAAACCACGCCCGCCAGTTGGGCGCGGGTGGCGAGCAAGGGGCCGCAAAATGCGTCGGCTTCTACCGTGACGTTGACCACATGCTTGCGGTTCGCGAAGGCTTCCAGGATGTGGTCCACCGCATGCAAGGGCGAGCCGGTGCATTCCACGATCACGTCCACCGCCGGGTGGCGCACCAGGCTTTGCCAGTCATCGCCCACATGGGTGGTGCCGTTTTTGACCGCGTCGTCCAGGCTGGTGGCGGTCAGGCGCTCGGGGTTCCAGCCCACACGGGCCAGGTTGGTGCGGACGTTATCGGGCGACAAATCGGCAATGCCCACCAAATGCACGCCGGGCGTGCGCGGAATTTGCGCCAGGTACATGGAGCCGAATTTGCCGGCACCGATCAGGCCAATGCGGATCGGCCGGTTTTCGGCCGCGCGTTGCAGAAGTTTGGCGTGCAGGTTCATGCGGCTTCTTTCAACTTTTCGAGGGATGTCTGCAGCGCGCTTTCAGGCATGCCGTTTTTCCAGGGCAGGTCGACCGGGTAGCTGTTGACCAGGCAGTCGTCGGGCAGGCAGCTGATGGGCGTGAAGTCACGGTGGGCGATGTATTCGGGGCGCTTGTGGCGGCGAATGTGGTTGGACACGGCGCACAGGCTCAGGTAAACGCTGACCCGGTTCCAGGGTGAGAGGTTGCTGGTGGAGGCGTGCACCAGGCAGCTGTGGAACAAAATCATCGAGCCTGCTGGCCCGGTGGGGCTGACGATGCCGCCCTCTTTGCCCCCTGCCCGCTCAACCAGTTGGCGGATCAGGTCGTTGTCCACCGTCCACAGCGGGTAGCTGGTGGTCGATAAATCGTGTTTGGCCTCGACCACGCCTTTTTTGTGGCTGCCGGGGATGAACATGAGCGGGCCGTTGAAGGGGTTCACATCGTCCAGAAAAATCGCCACGTTCATGGCGCGCTCGGTGGGCATCAGATCGTCATTGAG
>JBIKRC010000250.1:0-3828 GCA_044349375.1 Limnohabitans sp. | reverse complement strand
GCACGCCAGGGAATGCACTTGCCGGCGTGTTGATCGGCTGTTTTGGTGACCCGGGTTTGTTCGCACTGCGCGAAGTCAGCGGTTGCCCGGTCACTGGACTGGCCGAAGCCTCGTTCATTCAGGCCAGTACCCATGGGCCATTTGCCATTGTGACGGGCGGTGAACGCTGGAAGCCCATGCTGCAGCGCCTGGCCATCAGCCTGGGTTATGGCGCGCAGCTGCGCCATATCGAGACCGTGGCCCCCACAGGCGCGGCGCTGCAGGCCGACCCCGACATGGCCATTCGCTGCCTCAGCCAAGCCTGCCAAAACGCCGCCAAAAGCGGTGCGGCCAGCATCATTTTGGGCGGCGCAGGCTTGGCCGGATATGCCCGCTTGCTGCAAGCGCACTGCGCCCTGCCCCTGATCGACAGCGCGCAAGCGGGATGGGAGGTGCTGCATGGACAACTGGCCCCCAAAGCGCCGACAGACCATGACGGTTTTTATGCCCCATGGGTGGGGCTGCCACCCGCATTCACACAGGTCCCGGACAAAGTGAATCCCGGTATTTAGTCGATCTTCCTTTGCATGAAAGCCAAGAAAAAAGCCAGCTGGTGCGGGGGCACACACTGGCTCTGGCTGAGTTCTTCAGCCGAAAGGCCGACGCATCGGCCCTCGGCTCAGGGTCCATCACTGACCGTTTGCTTCTGAATTCTCGTCATCAAACTCTTCGTCGTCCTCGTCAATCGCGGCCATTTCAGCGTACTGGGTGGCCAACAATTGGTTGCGGTAAGCCAAGTAACCACGGCGGTGGGTTTCGTACAAGTTGCCGGCGTCGTAGGCTTCGGCAGCCAAGCCGTGCTGCTTGGCAGCTTCCAGAAAATGCTGAGCCGCCAAAGCGTGGCACTGAGAAATACTGACAAATTCATCGTCCAAGAGTTCGTCGTGTTCGTGTTCGGCTTCGTTTTGAATTTCGTTCGTCATGCGGTACCCCTTGCTTGAGAGTTGATCGGCAAATGCCGAGATCAAGCTTCCAACATGGACAAGTCTGTGCAGTGACAAAAATATGGCGAGATTGCGGCAACGCCATGAGATGGCCGCAGCCTTTGTCTCGATTCACCCCGGCTGTTATCAAATGGGGTAATCATCGAAATAAAGGGGTAATGCATTGATCAAATACCCCAATATGTCACCGCCCAGAAGCTTCGTACCACGTGCCTCGGCCCACGCCGTGCTTGGCAAGGTGCCCGGCTTTGACGAGTTTGGCCAAGTGCGCCTTAATGGTGGCGCGGTTCGCACCGGTTTGTTGTTCGGCTTGCGCTGTGGTCAGTTGGCCATGCGCCCTGACCAAAGCCAGCAGATCGACCGAGAGTTTGGGCAACAGCTGGGACATCATTTTTTCGCGTTCCACTTTTTCACTCAAGCGTTTGACTTGAGAAGCCAGCGATGAAAGGAAAAACACCAGCCAGGGCTGCCAATTGGGTTGCTCGGTGCGAATGGTGCCTTGCGTTTGGCGCAGGGCGATGTAGTAGCCGCCTTTGTTTTGTTCGATGATGCTTTCGAGTGAGCTGTAGGGCACATAGCTGTAGCCAAACTGGAGCATGAGCAGCGTGGTCAGGATGCGCGACAAGCGGCCGTTGCCGTCTTCAAAAGGATGAATCTCCAGAAAGACCACAACGAAGATGGCCACGATCAACAGAGGGTGCAAGGTTTTGTGGTCACGCGCATGGCGCACCCAGTCCACCAGTTCTTGCATCAGGCGTGGCGTGTCAAATGGAGATGCTGTTTCAAAGACCACCGCCACCTGTTCACCCTTTTCGTTGAAAGCGGCGACGTTGTTGGAGATTTTTTTATAGCGCCCTTGGTGGTGCGTGTTTTTGTTGCTGTGCTGAAGCAGGTCGCGGTGAAGTTGCTGGATGTGGTTTTCGTTGAACGGAATGTGTTCCCAGGACGCGTAAAGCAGTTCCATCACATCGGCATAGCCCGCGACTTCTTGCTCGTCGCGGGTGGTGAATTTTTTGACCTTGATGTTCGAGAGCAAGGCATCGACTTCGGCATTGGTCAGTTTGCTGCCTTCAATGCGAGTGGATGAGGCCACGCTTTCGATGGTGGCCACACGCCGCAGTGCCAACAGCCGCTCGGGTGCCAGAGAGCCCAAAGCCCGCCAGGCCCCTTTGAACTCGTCAATTTGGGCGATCAGCGACAACACATCGGGTGTAATTTGGAGGGTGTCTGTTTTGAACATAGCCATGAATATAGCCGCAAAAATAGCCGCAAATATCCATTAATATCCATAAATATCCATAAATAACGCAAAAAAACTACGGCTATTGCCATGGACCCAATGCACCCGCCAAAGTTCAGGAGACAAAGGGCCCGCGATCAAAACGCCTGATCGACCGTGAACGTGACCCGGTGCAGTTTGCGGTGCTGTGGGTAAAAGTCGGCCACGGCGTAGTGCTGGGTCGAACGGTTGTCCCACACGGCCAAAGAGTGGGGCTGCCAGCGAAACCGCGCCTGCACTTCGGGCGCTGTGATCAACGCAAACAGCTGGGCCAAAAGTGCATCACTTTGCGCGCGCGGCAGACCATGGATGTGGGTGGTGAAGGTGGGGTTGACGTACAAAATCTTTTTGCCAGTGATGGGGTGAACGCGCACCACGGGGTGCGTGACGGGCGGGTATTTGGCGCGAGCGGCTTGCAGTTGTTCGCCGCTGGCGTCTTGGCGCAGCAGGTATTCGGTCCAGCCGGTGACCTCCCAGGTGTGCATGGCACTGAGCGTTTCCAGATAGGCTTTGAAGTCGGCGGGCAAGCCTGCGTAGGCGGTGGTCATGCTGGCCCAGACGGTGTCGCCACCGCTGGCCGGAATGACCTGCGCATACAAGCTGGTGCCTGTGGGTGGATTCGCCTGCCAAGTGATGTCGGCGTGCCAGTTGTTGTTGGCTGCGGGGCGCTCGGAGGTGCTTTCCACAACCTCTATCTCGGGTTGGCTTTCCACCCGTGGGAAAAAAGCCTTGACCTCATGAACCTGGCCAAAACTGCGGGTGAACGCCACCTGCTGTTCTGGTGTGAGCGTTTGGTCCCGAAAAAAAATCACTTCAAACTGGGCCAAGGCCGCTCTCAGCTCAGTTTGAGCCAACTCGCTCAATGGCTGCGACAAGTCCAATCGATGGAGCGTGGCCCCGATATTGGGGGTGTAGGGTTCGGCCAAAAAGCTTTGGTAGGCCGCAAAGGAATGGCTCGATAAGGTCATCTTCCGATCATGCCAGAGCACTTCAAGGAGGTGACAACCATCGCTTGAGCATCACGGGCGTTGGTGGCCCAATCACCCTCTGAGTCTGGCCTTTGGCGTCCACCAGAACCACATAAGGCGTGACGTTGGGCCAGGCTGGATCGACCGCCTGACGGATAGCGGGCTCAAACCCATCAAAGGCATACATCTGAGACATGCCCTTGAAGTGCGAGGCATGGCGCAAAGCCTGTGGGCCCGCCACGTCCATCATGACGGCATTCAGCTCAGGCTTGTCTTTGCGTTGTTGGACCGCCTTGTGCAGCACCGCAAAAGCAGCAGGGCAAGTGCTGCAGTAAGAGGTAGTGAACAAATACGCCGCAGGACGTGGGCCATGATGCAAAGCATGCGCCCAGGTTTTTTCATCGAAAGGCAAGACCGTGCGCTGGGTCGAAGCTTTGGATTGGCCCTGAGGGTGTGCGTGCTGGTGTGTTTGCGCCCAAACCGCCGAGGCACTCAGGCTGAGTGCAGCGCTAAAGATGGCCAGAGCCGTGTTTTTAAAAACGGATGTCATGAACTTGCGTCTCCTGTGTGTTGCGCCAAACCACCACCATGCGCGCGC
>JBIKRC010000249.1:0-3838 GCA_044349375.1 Limnohabitans sp. | reverse complement strand
ATGGCGACATCCTGTTCATCGCCGTGGGCACACCCCCGGCCGAAGATGGTTCGGCCGACTTGGGGCACGTCTTGTCTGTGGCGGCCACCGTTGGACGGCACCTGAAGGGTTTCAAGTTGGTGGTCAATAAATCCACGGTGCCGGTGGGGACGGCTGACAAAGTGCGTGCGGCGATCGCGCATGAGTTGGTGCACAGGGGCATGTCGCCGGAGTTGTTCGATGTGGTGTCCAATCCGGAATTCCTCAAAGAAGGCGCCGCCATCGACGATTTCATGCGACCAGACCGCATTGTGGTGGGCGTGGATGACGGCCTGCACCATGCCCGCAGCCGCCGCATGATGGGTGATTTGTACGCCAGCTTTAACCGCCACCATGCCCGCACCGTGTGGATGGATGTGCGCAGTGCCGAGTTGACCAAATACGCGGCCAATGCCATGTTGGCTGCACGCATTTCGTTCATGAATGAAATGGCCAACCTGGCCGATGTGCTGGGGGCCGATGTGGACCACATTCGCCGGGGCATTGGGGCGGACAGTCGCATTGGCCACAGCTTTTTGTACGCGGGTTGTGGCTATGGGGGCAGTTGCTTTCCAAAGGACACGCAGGCTTTGGTCAACACCGCCAAGTCCCATGGGCACAGCATGGCGGTGGTCAGTGCCACGGAGCAGGTCAATGAGCGACAGAAAACAATTTTGGTGGACCGATTGACGCAGCGCATGGGGCCCGATTTGACAGGCCGAAAAATCGCGGTTTGGGGCCTGGCCTTCAAGCCCAATACCGATGACATGCGCGAGGCACCCAGCCGCGTGGTGATTCGTCAATTGTTGTTGCGTGGTGCACAGGTCAGTGCCTTTGACCCTGTGGCAGGCCCACATGCCCTGCAGGCTTTGCGTTCCGATTTGAGTCAAGAGCCGCATTTACTGGAGCGCTTTGAATTGGCGACTTCAGACATGCAGGCCTTGGAGAGCGCGGACGCCTTGATGGTGTTGACCGAGTGGAAAAATTTCCACAACCCGGATTTCGAGGCCATGAAGGCCCTGATGCGCAAACCCTTCATTCTGGACGGCAGAAACCTCTACAACCCGGACGCCCTGAGTGAATTGGGTGTGGCCTACCAAGGTGTGGGCAGGCGCAATGATTTGGCGCAACTGATGGATTTCGGCCTTTCGACCGAAGCGCCCAGCGCTGCTGAACTCATGAATGCCTAAGGGCTTTGCTTTTTTGATCCTGGCCCAGTTTTTCAGTGGGCTGGCAGACAACGCCTTTTTGTTGCTGGGCATTTACTTTTTGCAGGAGCAAGGCTATCCGGCATGGTGGGCCCCCTTGCTGAAAATGGTCTTTACTTTGTCTTATGTGGTGTTGGCCAGCGTGGTGGGGCCTGTGGCCGATGCCTTTCAAAAACGCCACGTCATGATGGCGATGAATTGGCTCAAGTTGGTGTCGGTCGTCTTGTTGTGGACTGGCGTCAGTCCTCTGGTGGCCTTCGCCTTGACCGGCTTTGCGGCTTCTGTCTATGCCCCCGCGAAATATGGCTTGCTCACTGAAACCGTGCCTTCGGCCAGTCTGGTCAAAGCCAATGCCTTTCTGGAGGTGTCGGTGGTGCTCTCCGTTTTGTGGGGCGTGGTGTTGGGTGGGTGGCTGATGGGCTCAGGGTCTTGGGGGGGGCATGGGCCCCAAAATGTCTTGGCTTGGGCCACATCCGATTGGCTGGTTGAAACCCAAATCGGTTTTGGTTTGGGCGTGATCTGCCTGTTGTATGTGATTTCTGCAGTGCTCAACAGTGGGATGTATGCCTTGCGCTCGCCCAGGCAATCGGCGTGGTCTTGGGCGGATATTCGTTGGTCGGCTTTTTGGGTCAACCACTTGAACCTGTGGCGAGACCCCTTGGGGGGCGTTTCTTTGCGGGTCACGACGTTCAGCTGGGGTGTAGGTGCTGTGCTGCAGTTCTTGGTCTTGGTGTGGGCGCAGACGCAGGCCGGCTTGACTTTGCAAGCCGGGGCGTATTTGCAGGGTCTGGTGGCATTGGGGGTGATCGGTGGCGCCGTCACGGCGGCGCTAACCTGCCGCATCTTTCATGCCCGAAGGCAGAGGGTCTGGGCCGTGGTGTTGGCTTGCTTGATGCCTACTTTGGCCCTGACACAAAGCTTGTGGCTGGCGGTGCCCATGATGCTGGCGGCAGGTTGGGCGGGTGGCATGTTGCTGGTGCCCATGAATGCCTTGTTGCAACACCGGGGCCTCAAAATCATGCCGCCTGGGCGTTCGATTGCCGTCCAGGGCTTCAACGAAAACCTGAGTGTGTTGGTGATGCTGGGCTTGTACAGCCTGCTGCTGGCCTGGGATTGGCCACTGTTTGCCATGATGCTGTGCTTGTCACTGCCCTTGTGGCTGGCCGTTTTGCCTTGGCGCCGCAGGGCAGGCAAGCGGGGTGCAAAGCGGGGTTCAACGCTCAGTTAGTGCACCCGTCAGGACCCTTCGGAACATGCTCTCCACCTCGTTGGCGATGCTGGACCATTCCCATTTTCGAATGCTGGCCGCTGCGTTCAATCGAGCCGCTTGCAAGGTTGAGGCTTTTTGTGTGATGGCCAAGGCACGCAAGACAAATCGTTGCGCATCTTCACCTGGAACGAGCCAGCCATTGTGTTCGTCATCAATCACTTCTTTGGCAGCGGCGCAGTCAAACGCCAAGACTGGGGTGCCGCTGGCCAGGGCTTCCAAGGTCACGTTGCCGAAGGTTTCGGTGAGGCTGGGGAACATGAACAAATCGGCACTGGCGTAGGCCACGGCCAATTGTGCTTGGCTGGCCATGCCCATGAAGATGGCGTCCGGGCACTCGGCCTGGAGTTTGGCCCGGTAGGGGCCATCACCGCAAAAAACAAGTTTCACCGGACGGTTGTTTTGTTTCATGGCTTGGTAGGCTTTGACCGTCAAATCCAGATTTTTTTCTGCCGCCAAGCGCCCCACCGACAAGATGACCAGGGTCTGGTCATCGGCCTGCCATTGGCTGCGCAAGCTGGTGCTGCGTTTGTCGGGTGTGAACAGCTGCGTATCCACGCCGCGGGCCACCACCTGAAGGTTGTGAAACCCCAAGATCTTGAGCTGGTCGTGCATGGCTTGGGTCGGCACCATGGTGCACAAGGTGCGGTTGTGAAATTTCCGCAAGTAAGCCACGATGGGTTTTTGCAGCCAACCGACGCCATAGTGTTTGCTGTAGCTTTGAAAATTGGTTCTGAAGTCGGAGGTAACAGGCAAACGCAAGACCCTGGCCGCTTGCAGGGCCGACCAACCCAGTGGCCCCTCGGTGGCGATGTGCACCAAGTCGGGCCGCTGCAGACTCCAGGCTTGGACCAGTGACTTTTTGCTGGGGAACCCCAGCTTGAGCTGGGGGTAGCGTGGGATGGGCATGCCCTTGAGCAGCAGTTCACTCCAGCCCTCCCGATGGCTTTCGGTTTCATGGCGGTCTTGCCGGGGGCGCAGGAGCTGGATCGTGTGTTGGCGTTGGCTCAGCTCTTGGATCAGGCGCGAAAGCGTCAGAGCAACGCCATTGACTTCGGGGGGCCAGGTTTCGGTCACCACCGCAATGCGCAGTGGTGCGTTGGCGGGCACAAAGTTTTCGACCCAGTAGGTCGCATTGTCTTGTTCTTGCATGCCCCTATGGTGAACGCAGGTTTTAACAGTTTGATGACAAAAGCCTTGTCACTGTTTTTTCACACGAATTGATGATGATCTTCATACATTCAACTAGAGGGGTTTCTGTGAAAGATTTTTTGAAAGCTTTGGAAGTGCAGCGTTGGGACGATCACCGTTATTACCACCACTGCCGCATCAACCAGTCCTTGCA
>JBIKRC010000248.1:0-3840 GCA_044349375.1 Limnohabitans sp. | reverse complement strand
TGGCCGAAACCGCCAAGGGCGCGGCCAAAGACGACAGCCAAAAGCTGGCTTGGCGCGGCACGCCCGATGCGCCTGTGCGCGTGGCGCAGCGCCTGAGCCATTCTCTGGTGCACGGCATCACCGACTTCATCAGCGACGACACCGAAGAGGCTTATCAAGAGATTCTGTCCAAGGGCGGACGCCCGCTGCATGTGATCGAAGGCCCGCTCATGGACGGCATGAACGTGGTCGGCGATTTGTTCGGCCAAGGCAAGATGTTCTTGCCGCAGGTGGTCAAAAGCGCCCGCGTGATGAAGCAGGCCGTGGCGCATTTGCTGCCTTACATCGAAGCCGAAAAGCTGGCGCAAGAAGCCGCGGGCCAAGACGTCAAAGCCAAAGGCAAGATCGTGATCGCCACCGTCAAGGGCGATGTGCACGACATTGGCAAAAACATCGTCACCGTGGTTTTGCAGTGCAACAACTTTGAAGTGGTCAACATGGGCGTGATGGTGCCCTGCCACGAAATTCTCGCCAAAGCCAAAGCAGAAAACGCCGACATCATTGGCCTTTCGGGCCTGATCACGCCCAGCTTGGAAGAGATGCAGTACGTGGCGGCTGAGATGGAAAAAGACCCGTATTTCCGCGAGCGCCAGATGCCGCTGTTGATCGGTGGGGCCACTTGCAGCCGTGTTCACACCGCCGTCAAAATTTCGCCCCACTACAGCGGCCCGGTGGTCTATGTGCCCGATGCTTCTCGCAGCGTGGGCGTGGCTCAGGGCTTGTTGTCCGAGCAGGCGGCCAAGTTCATCGCTGACCTGAGCAACGATTACGACAAGGTGCGCGAGCAGCACGCCAACAAAAAGCAAACCCCCATGTGGACGCTGGCGCAGGCCCGCGCCAACAAGACGCCCATCGACTGGACCCAGGGCGTACCCGCCGCGCCCAAATTCATTGGCCGCCGCGTGTTCAAAAACTACGACCTGGCCGAGATCGCGCAATACATCGACTGGGGCCCCTTCTTCCAGACCTGGGATTTGGCCGGACCCTTCCCCGCCATCCTCGACGACGAAGTGGTGGGTGACCAAGCGCGCAAGGTGTATGCCGATGGCCAAGCCATGCTGCAAAAAATCATCGACGGCCGCTGGGTCACGGCCAACGCCGTGCTGGGCCTGTACCCCGCCAACTGCGTGAATGACGACGACATCGCGCTGTATACCGACGCCTCGCGCAACCAGGTCGCCATGACATGGCGCGGCCTGCGGCAACAAACCGAAAAGCAGCGCATCGACAACGTGATGCGCCCCAGCCGCTGCTTGGCAGACTTCGTCGCGCCTGCAGGCACAGCGCCAGACCATGTGGGCCTGTTCGCAGTCACCGCAGGCATCGGCGCTGACAAACGCGCAGAGGCCTTTGAAGCTGCGCACGACGACTACAGCGCCATCCTGCTCAAGTCACTGGCCGACCGCTTGGCCGAAGCGCTGGCCGAATGCCTGCACAAAAAAGTGCGCACCGACCTGTGGGGCTACGCCGCAGCCGAGGCACTGAGCAATGCAGACCTGATCGCAGAAAAGTACCAAGGCATCCGCCCCGCACCTGGCTACCCCGCCTGCCCTGACCACAGCGCCAAACAAGCCATGTTCGACTTGCTGCAATGCGAAGACATTGGCATGGGTCTGACCGAAAGCCTGGCCATGACGCCTGCGGCCAGCGTGAGCGGTTTTTACATCGCTCACCCCGAAGCGCAGTATTTCAGTGTGGGCAAGGTGGGCGACGACCAGGTGCAAGACCTGGCGCAACGCAGCGGCGTGGAGGTCAAAGACCTGCAGCGCTTGCTCGCGCCCAACCTGTAAACACCATGCACACCTTCTGGACGGCTTGTGGTCACCAACACCTGACGCGCAATGAGCGGGGTTGGCTGGTGGCGAGCCCCGACTATTGGCGGCTGTGGCTGCAGCGCCCCGAGCTGGCGTTGGTGCCCGAATCGTGCAAGGCCGAAAAGCGTTTGCACCAGGCCCTGCTCGATGCACCCCTGATGCAGGTAGAGCCCGCGCAACTCAAAGCCTTCAAGGACGACGACGCACGCGAGAACTACGCCTTGTTCTTGCGCTTTCGCGACGACGTGGAAAGCGCGGGTTCACTGGAGTCGGCTTACATGGGCTGGATGCGCAGCGGTCAGATCCAGCTGCCACATTTGTTCATCGACTTGGTGGTGCAAGCCATCGTGTGCAATGTGTTGACTGACCAGGATGACGCTTGGGTCTGGCGTGCGGCCGAGCTGCTGTTTCGCCGCCAACGCATCACGGTGCAAGAGGGCCGCGTGCTCTCAGGCGACAGCGACACGCTCGACAACTTGCAAGCCACCGGTGGCCTGGGCGAGATGGGCCGCTTGCTGATGGAAGGCGGTGCGCCGCTCAAGGCGGTCGACGTGAAGGTGCTGCACAAAGACAACGAAGACCGCTATCTGGCGCAGCGCGAAGGCCTGGGGCGTTATGCCTTTTTGCTGGACATGACGCACGAAATCCAAAACGAATTGCCGCACGGCTTGATCCTCAAAATGGTCAACGCCCGCTCGGGCCTCAAAGCCTTGTCGGCGGTACTGGCGCTGTGGGTGCAACACTTTTTGGGTGTGGCGGTGCAGATCGAGCCGGTGCAAAAAGTGGACGACCCCGCCTGGCGCTGGCATGTGGGACTGGATGCCACGGCCACCGCTTTGCTCAATGATTTGTACCAAGGCACAGAGCTGTCAGGCCAACGCCAACAGCAACTCATCAGCCTGTTCAAGCTGCGCTTTGACAACCCGCAAGACATGCGCGCCGACGTGCAGGGCAAGCCGGTGTATCTGGGCTTGGCCATGAACGAGCAGGGTTTGCTCAAACTCAAGCCGCAAAACCTGTTGCTCAATTTGCCTTTGGCTGGCGCGGTCTGAAACAGCGCGCCATCAGGCTTTGAGCAAATCACGGCGAGCTTGCACCAGCCCCGCCATGGCTTCGTTGTGCAGCGCATGTCGGCCCTCTTGCACCACCCGCTGACCGCCAGACCAGACCTGTGCCAAGGCGCTTTGGCGGCTGCTGGCAAAAACATGGCTGGCCAGCATTTGGTTGGGCGACAAGCCGGCCAAGGCCGGGTGATGGGCATCGAGCACGATGAAGTCGGCCTGCTGCCCCAAGGCCAGCCCGGCCACTGGGCGAGCCGCAGCCTGCGCACCACCGGCCACAGCCCCTTGCCACAGGGCTTGGGCCACGTCCGGTTGGCGCTCGTTGGCCGACACATTGCGTTGCCGCAAAGACAGGCGCTGGCTGTATTCGAGCAGCATCAGGTCTTCGGCCGGGTTCACCGCGATGTGGCTGTCCGAGCCGATGCCCCAGGCGCCTTGCTGGTTTTGCCAGGTCTTGAATTCAAAAATGCCGTCGCCCAGATTCGCCTCGGTGGTGGGACACAGGCCTGCCACAGCCCCAGAGGCCGCAGCGCGCTGGTACTCGTGAGCGTCCATGTGCGTGGCGTGCACCAGGCACCAGCGTGCATCCACGGGCGCATGGTCTAGCAGCCAGGCCACTGGGCGTTGTCCTGACCAGGCCACACAAGCATCGACCTCGGCCGTTTGTTCGGCAATGTGGATGTGGATGGGTGCGGTGGCGTCCAGCGCCTTCAGCCCCGTGAGCACCTCACGCAGGCTCTCGGGTGTTACTGCGCGCAAGGAGTGCGGTGCCAGCCCCAGCCGGGCCGATTGGGCATCACAAGCGGGCCGCAGGCGTTCGAGCAAGCGCAGCATGGCCTCGGTGCTGTGGATGAATCGGCTTTGTCCCGCTGTGGGCGCGCTCCCCCCAAAGCCGCTGTTTTGGTAGAGCACGGGCAGCAGCGTCA
>JBIKRC010000247.1:0-3853 GCA_044349375.1 Limnohabitans sp. | reverse complement strand
CCGCAATTTCAATGCCGCTGTCGAAGCGCAGGGTGTGCTGGCGACTGTAGCGGTTGTCGGTGAACTTCTGATCAGATCGAGCCCACAGAATTTCGGCGGTGTAGATGGCCATGTTGTTTGTCGCTTCCCTGTGCGTGAGTTTTTTTCAGAGCCTTGAGGCAGGCGTGAGTGACATGAAGTCAAGCTGCCACACGACTTTGGAGGTCCATGGTCATGAAGACGCTATAGGGGTCGAGTTGGTAGTCGCCAAAGGGGCCGCAGGGCCGAAATCCTGCACTCTCATAAAGTTTGTGCGCTGGCGCAAACGTGCTGGCTGGCCCGGTTTCCAGGCTCAGTCGTTTGTAGCCACGTTGGATGGCTTCGCTGATGATGTGATTCAGAATGGCTCGACCGGCACCCTGACGTCGCTGGACCGTTGGGGTTCGCATGGATTTGATCTCGCCATGTTCAAGGGACAGTTCCATGAGGGCACCACAGCCCAAAAGCTGATCGCCCTCTCGAGCTGACCAGAAAGAGATTTCGGGCCTTTTGAGTTGGTCCACATCGAGTGCATGAACGCTTTCAGGCGGTGAAAGTTCATGCATGTGGCGCAGGTGCTCGTCGAGCAGCGCATACACATCTGGCCGAGCGGGATCGTCGGGTGCAATGGTCATGGGCATGGAGGGTGGTGTTCTCGCTTTGTGGCCCAACTCGCCTCAGCCAAATTCCCGAAACCCCTTGAGCGCGGGCAGCGGCGCGAAGTTCGCCTCGCGCTTTTGCTGGAAGGCGCTGATCGCTTCGCGCACATTGGCGTTGCTCCAGATCGCGCCTTGCAGCCAGCCCATGTGGCGCAGGCTGTCTTCGGTGCTGTGGTCGCGGGCGTAGTGCAGCACCTGCTTGGTGCCCCAGATGGCCACGGGTGGTTTGCTGGCGATTTCTTTGGCCGCTTGCAAGGCGGCGGCCACGGTGGCTTCGTGGGTGGGCAGCACCTCGTTCACCAGGCCGTGGGCCAAGGCTTTTTCGGCAGTCAGGCGGCGGCCCGTGTAAGCCAGTTCTTTGACCAGCGCCATGGGCAGCAGCTTGGGCAGACGCTGCAGCGTGCCCACGTCGGCCACCATGCCGATGTTGATTTCCTGGATGCAGAAGAAGGTATCGGCCGAGGCATAGCGCATGCAGCAGGCGGTGACCATGTCCACCGCGCCGCCGATGCAGCCGCCGTGAATGGCGGCAATGACCGGGATGCGCAGTTCTTCGAGCAGGGTGAAGGTGTGCTGCATGTCGGTCAGCATGTCGTACACGGCCGAGCGGCCCTCGGCGCTGGTGTCGTCCATCTGGATGGCACTGCCAAAGGTCTGCAGGTCCATGCCGGCGCTGAAGTGTTTGCCGGAGCTGGAGATCACCAGCGCCCGCGCCGTGCCCGCCCTGTGGATGTCGGTCAGCACCTCATGCAGCTCGCGCCAGAAGGTCGGGTGCATGGTGTTCATCGCCTCGGGGCGGTTGAGCACCAAGTGTGCAATGTGGTTTTCAGTCGAGAGGGAAAAGCAGCTGAGTTTGTCCATGGTCATTCACTTGAGGAGGGTCTTGATCGGGTGTTTCACTGTAAGCGGCGATGGGGGTTTGCGCTGTCCCGGCTTTGACCAGCGAGCCCACCCGCACCCCCAGCAGCCGCAGGCGGCGTGACAGGTCGACCCGTTTGAGGCTCTGGCCTGCAATCAGCCGGATGTGTTTGGCATCGGCGGTGTATTCGGTCAGGGTCTGGTCGCGGGTGACGGCCTGAAAGTTGTCATACCGCAGCTTGATGCCGATGGTTTTGCCTTCGTAGCCTTTGCGCTGCAAATCGGCGGCCACTTGTTCGCACAGGCGGGTGAACACTGCACCCAGCTCGGCGCGGTCGCGCACGGCGTGCAGGTCGCGTTCAAAGGTGGTTTCGCGGCTCATGCTGACGGGCTCACTCTCGGTTTCAAGCGGGCGGTCGTCGCGGCCCCAGGCGGCTTCGTGCAGCCAAGCGCCGTAGCTTTTGCCAAAGTTTTCAATCAGCCATTGCGGTTCGCGCGCCGCCAGCTCGCCAATGGTGTGGATGCCAAAGCCCTTGAGCTTTTCATCGGCCTTGGGGCCCACGCCGTTGATCTTGCGGCAGGCCAGGGGCCAGATCAGGGTTTGCAGATCGGCCTCGTGCACGATGGAGATGCCCTTGGGTTTGTTGAACTCGCTGGCCATTTTGGCGATGAGTTTGTTGGGCGCCACGCCGATCGAGCAGGTCAGGCCTGTGGCCTCAAAAATGCTTTTCTGGATCAAGCGCGCCAGCACCCGGCCGCCTTCGCGCTGGCCGCCGGGCACGTCAGTGAAGTCGATGTAGACCTCGTCCACACCCCGGTCCTGCATGACGGGGGCGATGTCAAGGATGATGCTTTTGAAGGTGCGCGAAAAGTGCCGGTAGCGCTCAAAGTCCACCGGCAACAAGAGGGCCTGCGGGCAAAGCTTGGCGGCTTTCATCAGGCCCATGGCCGAGCCAATGCCAAACTGCCGCGCCGCATAGGTGGCGGTGGTGATCACGCCGCGCCCGGTGTAGCCCTCGATGCGCGGAAAAAAGTCCACCGGGATGCGGTCCAGCCGCTCGGCAAAGGTCTCTTCGGTCCATTCGCCATCCGGGTAGGCCGCTTGCAGCTTGACCAGCAGGTCATCTTCTTTGCGGCGGCCGCCGCCAATGACCACCGGCAAGCCCTTGAGCTGCGGGTAGCGCAGCAACTCGCAGGACGCGTAAAACGCGTCCATGTCGAGGTGGGCAATGCGGCGGATGGGCGGGGCCAAGGCGCTTGAAACGGGTGAAGCAGTCACCCGCCAAGCATAGCGTGGCCCCAAGGGGTTTGCGCTTGCCAAACCCCCGGCGGGCTTGTTTATTGGCCAGTAGGAAAGGTGCCTGGCAGCAAGATGCTCTTGTCCACCGTGTCCATTTGCGTGCGGCCGCAAAAGGCCATGGTCAGGTCCAGTTCTTTGTGGATGATTTCCAGCGCTTTGGTCACGCCCGCTTCGCCCATGGCACCCAGGCCATACAGCATGGAGCGGCCAATGTAGACGCCCTTGGCGCCCAAGGCGCGGGCTTTCGCCACGTCTTGGCCGCTGCGGATGCCGCCGTCCATGTGCACTTCAATTTGCTGGCCCACGGCATCCACGATGGCCGGCAGGGCTTCGATGCTGGACTGTGCGCCGTCGAGCTGGCGGCCGCCGTGGTTGCTGACGATGAGGGCATCCGCGCCCGATTGCACTGCCATGTGGGCGTCTTCCACGTCCTGAATGCCCTTCAAAATCAGCTTGCCGCCCCAGCGCTTTTTGATCCACTCCACATCGCCCCAGTTGAGGCCGGGGTCGAACTGCGAGGCGGTCCACGATGACAGGCTGCTCATGTCGGCCACGCCTGTGACGTGCCCCACGATGTTGCCGAACTGGCGGCGCGGTGTGCCCAGCATGCCCAAGGCCCAGCGTGGCTTGCTGGCGATGTTGATCATGTTCTTGATCGTCAGCTTGGGCGGTGCAGACAGGCCGTTTTTCAGGTCCTTGTGGCGTTGTCCCAGAATTTGCAAGTCCAGCGTGAGCACCAGCGCGCCGCAGTTGGCGGCTTTGGCGCGGTCAATCAGGCGCTCGATGAAGCCCCTGTCTTTCATCACGTACAGCTGAAACCAAAAGCCTTCACCAGCGTGCTGGGCCACGTCTTCGATGGAGCAGATGCTCATGGTGGACAGGGTGAAGGGCACGCCAAACTTTTTGGCAGCGCGGGCCGCCAAGATTTCGCCGTCGGCGTGCTGCATGCCCGTCAGGCCCGTGGGCGCAATGGCCACGGGCATGGCGACTTTCTCGCCCACCATGGTGCTGGCGGTGC
>JBIKRC010000246.1:0-3897 GCA_044349375.1 Limnohabitans sp. | reverse complement strand
TGACACGTTCGAGTCGGACACCAGGTCAATCAGTGTTTTGAGTTTGCGCAAATCCATAGATCCTCCATTGCTTGAGCACTTGTAATGGGGTGAATTTACACCAAATTTCAGTAAAAACCTTGAATTTATCTTTTCTCGTCCGAACATGAACGTGACACCCAGACGATTCAGCGGCATGAATGCGCGCCCTCCCTCGGCAAGGGGTGTGGGGCGATTCAGGAGACAGCGCCGCGCCACTGCGTCAGGTCGTCAGGCGTGAGTTGGCCCATCTTTTGTCGCCAAATGCTGCCATCTGCCTTGAAAAACACGGTAAATGGCAAGCCACCGACCGCATTGCCCAAGGATTTGGCCAATTGGGTTCCTTCCAGTCCGGCCAGTCCCACCGGGAAACCCAATGGCTGCTTGGACAGGAACTTGCGCACCGCACTGGGCTGGTCAATGGCCAGTGCCACCACTTGATGCCCCATGGCGGTGTTTTTGCGCCAGAAGGCGTCAATCAGGGGAAGCTCTTCGATGCACGGAGGGCACCAAGTGGCCCAAAAGTTCAGTAGCAAGGGTTTACCCTCAAATCTAGCCATGTTCAAGGCTTCCCCCCCCGGCGTCTCGAACTGCTGACTCCAAAATGGGTGCTTCTCCGCGCCCACCACCTCTTGAGGCTCAAAACGCCGCATAGCCACGCCGACACCGGCCACAAGGGCCGCCGCACCGGCACCCCAAATCAGATGGCGTCTGGACCCGTTTTCAATTGGTTGGTTCATGTGGGCATTGTCTTTCATGCCGCCAGCAGGCGCTCCAAGGCCGCCAAATCCCCCCGAGGCGAGCGGCCTTGCGTGTCGGGCAGCAAAGCCCCGCGCAGATCGTCCAGATCATAAATGCGCAGGTGCACCCCCACATCTTCGTTCAATGCGTCACAAAAACTGTGCACGCTCAGCACGTCCACATCTTCCCCGTGCAGTCCCCGCGCAGTTTGCACTTCGTAGCGTTGGTTCTGGTTGATCAAGGCGATCTCGGCCGATTTGGGGTCGTCGCAAAACAAAGCCAGGTCCACATCGCACAAGCGCGTGGCCCAACCTTGCCAAACCGCACCACCCAAGTGCGGGCGAAATTCGGCCAGGCGTTGCATCCAGACCCTGGCCAATTCGCGCAAGGCCTGCAACTCAGCGGGCTGGGTGTCGGCGCAAAACAAGGCGATGTAGTCGCGCACCTCGTTCTCGACCACGTCGTTGGTGGGCAAGGCGGTACGGCTGGGCAGGCCCAGCTCTTTGAGGGCGCGGTGCTTGGCCGGACCAAAAGCCAGGCCTTCTTCCACCACCAAACGGGCGGCGGTGGCGGCAATTTCAAGGGCAAGGTCGTTCATGGGCACCGATTGTGACCCGACCGAGGCCAGACCGCGCCGATGCCCCCCTAAAATCCGGGCATGCATATACATATTCTGGGCATCTGCGGCACCTTCATGGGCGGCTTGGCCGCGCTGGCCCGCGAAGCTGGCCATCGCGTCACCGGTTGCGACGCGGGCGTTTACCCGCCGATGAGCGACCAATTGCGCGCTTTGGGCATCGAGCTGATCGAAGGCTTTGACACTGAACAAATGGCCTTGAAACCCGATGTGTACGTGATCGGGAACGTGGTCAGCCGCGCACGACTGCCCGACGGCAACCCCAAATTTCCGCTGATGGAAGCCATTTTGGAAGCAGGTGCGCCCTACACCAGTGGCCCGCAATGGCTGTCGGAGCATGTCTTGCAAGGCCAGCATGTGCTGGCCGTGGCGGGCACCCACGGCAAAACCACCACCACGTCCATGCTGGCCTGGGTGCTGGAACGGGCCGGACTTGCACCTGGATTTTTGGTGGGCGGCGTGCCGCTGAACTTTGGCGTCTCGGCCCGCCTGGGGGGTGGCCAGTACTTTGTCATCGAAGCCGACGAGTACGACACCGCCTTTTTTGACAAGCGCAGCAAATTTGTCCACTACCGCCCGCGCACCGCCATCCTGAACAACCTCGAGTTTGACCACGCCGACATCTTTGACGACCTGGCGGCCATCGAGCGCCAGTTCCACCACTTGGTGCGCACCGTCCCGGGCTCGGGTCGTGTGGTGGTCAATGGCCTGGAAGAGAGCCTGACGCGCGTGCTGGGCCAAGGCTGCTGGAGTGAAGTGCGTACATTTGGCGCTGCCGTGAGCGACTTCGTGGCCGAGGGCGAGCCAGCGCAATTCAAAGTCTTGCAAGCCAGCAAAGCGGTGGCCGAGGTGCAGTGGGGCATTGGCGGCGTACACAACCAGCTCAATGCGCTGGCGACCATCGCTGCCGCCGAACATGTGGGGGTGAGCCCAGCTGTGGCCGCTCAGGCGCTGGCCAGTTTTGAAAACGTCAAACGCCGCATGGAAGTGCGCGGCACCGTCAACGGCGTCACCGTCTATGACGACTTTGCCCACCACCCCACGGCGATCCGCACCACCGTCAACGGCCTGCGCCGCCAGGTGGGCGATGCCCGCATCTTTGCGATTTTTGAGCCGCGCAGCAACACCATGAAGCTGGGCAGCATGAAAGCGCAACTGCCTTGGAGCCTGGAAGAAGCCGATCTGGCCTTTTGCCACGCAGGGGGCTTGGGTTGGGACGCCACAGCAGCTCTCCAACCCATGGGATTGCGCGCGCAAGTGGGTGCCAACATAGACGAAGTCATTGCACAGGTGCTGGCCCAGGCAAGGCCGGGTGATCACCTGCTGTGCATGAGCAACGGCGGCTTTGGCGGGATTCACGACCGACTTTTGCAGGCGCTGGCCGCCTGAGCCTTTCTCTCAGCGGGCGCGCCGCGCCTTCACCGCATCCGACAGCACCTGCAACACGCCTTCACTGTCTTCCCAGCCTATGCAGGCGTCGGTGATGCTCTGGCCGTAGGTCAGCTTGGCCACATCGTGCTGACCGGGCGTGAACTTTTGGGCACCGTCCACGATGTGGCTCTCGACCATGACGCCAAACACCTGGCGTGAGCCACCGCTGATTTGCGTGGCTATGTCTTTGGCCACATCGATCTGACGCTCGTGCTTTTTGCTGCTGTTGGCATGGCTGCAGTCCACCATCAAGGTGGCGGGCAGCTTGGCGGCATCAAGCTCTTTGCAGGCCGCAGCCACGCTGTCGGCGTCGTAGTTGGGGGCTTTGCCGCCGCGCAAAATCACATGGCAATCCTGGTTGCCCTGGGTCTGCACGATCGCAACTTGGCCGTTTTTGTGCACCGACAAAAAGTGGTGGCCACGGGCAGCGGCCTGGATCGCGTCGGTGGCAATTTTGATGTTGCCGTCCGTGCCGTTTTTGAAGCCGATGGGTGCCGACAGGCCTGAAGCCAGTTCGCGGTGCACTTGGCTCTCGGTGGTGCGCGCGCCAATCGCGCCCCAGCTGATCAAATCGCCAATGTATTGGGGCGAAATCACGTCCAGGAACTCGCTGCCTGCGGGCACGCCCTGGCGGTTGATTTCAATCAGCAGTTGGCGGGCGATGCGCAGACCTTCGTCGATGCGAAAACTCTCGTCCAGATAAGGGTCGTTGATCAGCCCCTTCCAGCCCACGGTGGTACGGGGCTTTTCGAAGTACACACGCATCACGATCTCGAGCGTGTCGGCGTATTTTTCGCGCAAGGGTTTCAGGCGGCGAGCGTAATCGAGGGCCGCGGCCGGGTCGTGGATCGAGCAAGGGCCAATGATGACCAGCAGGCGATCGTCTTTGCCGTGCACGATTTTTTGAATGGCTTTGCGGGTTTGGGCGATCAGGGTTTCCGTGGCCGTGCCGGCAATGGGAAAGAATCGGATCAAATGTTCTGGCGGTGGGAGCACGGTGATGTCCTTGATGCGTTCGTCGTCGGTCTGGCCTGTACGGTCGGCGGCATTCGGATACCAGCTCTCAGGGG
>JBIKRC010000245.1:0-3903 GCA_044349375.1 Limnohabitans sp. | reverse complement strand
ACGCGCCGTCATCACAGGAGCCTGCGGGGGCTTGGGGCAAAGCTTGGCGCGGCAGTTGCTGGGCTCGGGTGCGCAGGTCGCGCTGGTCGGCCTGAACCACGATGCATTGATTGCCTTGCAGGCATTGGCCCCCGAGCGCTGCCGCATTTACACCCCCGACGTGTCCAACGCCCAGGCCATGCAGGCCATGGCGACCGACTGCTTGCAGCACTGGGGCGCGCCCGATCTGGTGGTCGCCAATGCCGGTGTGGCCAGTGGGTTTGAAACCAGCGACCCGGCCGATCTGGCCGTGATGCGCCGCATGCTGGAGATCAACCTCTTGGGCGTGGCCACCACGTTCCAACCCTTCCTGCAGGCCATGCTGGACAGCCAGCGCCCCGGTGCGCTGGTGGGCGTGGCCAGCGTGGCGGGCTGGCGCGGCATGCCGGGCAATGGGGCTTACTGCGCCAGCAAAGCCGGTCTGATCGCTTACTTGCAAAGCCTGCGGGCCGAGCTGCGCCCCACACAGCTGACGGTGCACACCATCAGCCCGGGCTATTTGCGCACAGCGCTCACGGCGGGCAATACCTTTGCCATGCCCGGCCTGCTGGAGCCCGATGAAGCGGCCCGCGACTTACTGCGCGGCGTGGCGCGGGGCCGCGAACACATTGTTTTGCCGCGCCGCATTGGTTGGCTGTCGCAGGCCCTGTCGCTGTTGCCTGCCCGCTGGCACGACCGCATCTTGCTGGCCCAGCCCCGCAAACCACGCGCCCACCAAGCCGGGGCCACACCGATCCCCGGCCTTTCTGACACCCCTCGACAACGCACCTCATGAGCATTGCCACACATCAACAATTCGCCTTGATTGGCGCAGGCCCCGCCGGCCTGGCCGGGGCACGGGCCCTGAGCAAACACGGCATCGCGTTCCAGGGCTTTGAAGCCCACACCGACGTCGGCGGTTTGTGGAACATCGGCAATGAGCGCTCGACCGTGTACGAGTCGGCCCACCTGATCTCCAGCAAACGCACCACCGAGTTCAAGGAATTCCCCATGCCAGGCGGCACGGCCGATTACCCCAGCCACCGCGAGTTGCTCGCGTACTTCCAAGCCTATGCCCATCACTTTGACCTGAAGCGCCATTACCGCTTTGGCGTGCGGGTGAAACAGGTCGAACCCGTGAGCGATGCGCCCGACACGCTGTGGCGCGTGACCCTGGATGTCGGCGGGGGGCAACAGGAAACCCACGACTACAAAGGCGTGGTGATCGCCAATGGCATCCTGGCCGAACCCAACATGCCCAAATGGCCAGGCCAGTTCAGCGGGCAGTTGCTGCACACCTCAGCCTACAAAAAGGCCGAACACTTCAAAGGCCAGCGCGTGCTGATCGTGGGCGCGGGCAACTCGGGCTGCGACATCGCGGTGGACGCGGTGCACCACGCGCAAAGCGTGGACATCTCGGTGCGCCGGGGCTATTACTTCGTGCCCAAATACGTTTTTGGCCTGCCCGCCGACACCGTGGGGGGCAAAACCAAACTGCCGCGTTGGCTCAAACAAAAAGTCGACAGCACCCTGCTCAAGTGGTTCACCGGCGACCCGGTGCGATTTGGCTTTCCGAAACCCGACTACAAAATGTACGAGTCGCACCCCATTGTGAACTCGCTCATCCTGCACCACATTGGCCATGGCGACGTGAAGGTGCAGCCCGATGTGGACCGTTTCGATGGCCACACCGTGCACTTCAAAGACGGCAGCCAAGCCGACTACGACCTGGTCATGGCGGCCACCGGCTACAAGCTGCACTACCCCTTCATCAACAACGCCCTGCTCAATTGGCAAGGCCTGTCACCCCAGTTGTACCTGAACATCTTTGCGCCTCGCTTTGACCGCCTGGCCGTGTTGGGCATGGTCGAGGCAGCGGGCCTGGGCTGGGAAGGCCGCGCCGAGCAGGCCGAAGTGATGGCGCTGTACTTCAAAGGCCTGGACGCGGGCCAGGCCAAGGCGCAGGCGTTTTCCAAAGCGCGGCAAGGCCCCTCGCCCGACATGTCGGGCGGTTACCGCTACCTGAAAGTCGAACGCATGGCCTGTTACGTCAACAAGGATGTTTACCGAGACACCATGCGCCAAACCGCCGCCGAGCTGGCCTGAGCCCCACTCCTCCTTCACGAAAGCCCCCATGCTGCCTGTCGACGAAATCCGCCTGAATTTCAACCCTGCCTCGCTGGCCCTGCTCAACGGCGTGCTGGCTTTTTTGATGTTCGGCATCGCACTGGACACGCGCCTGGACGACTTTCGCCGTCTGCTGCGCATGCCCATGGCTTTTGCCGTGGGCATTGGGGCGCAGTTTCTGCTCTTGCCGGCCATCACTTTTGTGCTGACCCTGGTGCTGCAGCCCTCACCCAGCATCGCACTGGGCATGATTTTGGTGGCCTGCTGCCCGCCGGGCAATGTCAGCAACATCCTCACACACCGGGCCAAGGGCAATGTGGCGCTGAGCGTGTCCATGACGGCCGTGTCCAATGCCATCGCCATAGTGGCCATGCCACTGAACTTTGCTTTTTGGGGTGGCCTGCACCCCACAGGTTCCAAGTTGTTGACCAGCATCGCTTTGGACCCGGTGCAAATGTTTGCGCACATCCTGCTCATCATCGGCATTCCTTTTGTGCTGGGCCTCCTGTGCATCCGCTATGTGCCGGTCTGGACCGAACGCTTCAAAAAGCCGCTGCGCATCATCAGTTTCATGGCCCTGATTGGTTTCATCGTGGCCGCCATTGCGGGCAACTGGCGCTACTTTTTGGACTATGTGGGCCTGGTGCTGGTGGCCGTCATCTTGCACGACACCTTGGCTTTTGGCACCGGTTGGGTGTGTGCCAAGGCCGCCCGATTGTCCGATTACGACAGCCGCGCACTGTCGATTGAAGTCGGCATCCGCAACGCGGGCCTGGGCCTGGTGCTGATCTTCAGTTTTTTTGACGGCTTGGGCGGCATGGCCGTGGTGGCGGGCGTTTGGGGCTTTTGGGACATCATCGCCGGACTGTTGCTGGCGGGCTGGTGGGCACGCAGGCCACTGGACGGCGCTGCCGCTCAGCGGCCCGGCACCGCCGAATGACCGGGCCATGCGCTGTCCGTGCGCGGCGGGTTTTGGTCACGGGCGCAGCGGGTTTTCTGGGCCAAGGGCTGATCAGCCAGTTGGCCCGGCAAGCTGACTGCGAGGCCGTGATCGCGGTGGACGTGCGCGAAGTGCCTGCTGGGCAGCGACTGCCTGGCATCACCTACTTCACCCAAGACGTGCGCGACCCGGCCTTAGGCAGCACTGTGGCGGCGCATCGCATCGACACCCTGGTGCACTTGGCGGCCATCGTGACACCCGGCAAAGACGCCAACCGTGCCTTCGAATACTCGGTCGACGTGGAAGGCACGCGCAACGTGTTGCAAGCGTGCGTGGCGTACGGCGTACAGCACATCGTGGTCTCGTCCAGCGGCGCGGCCTATGGCTACCACGCCGACAACCCTGCCTGGCTCACCGAAGACATGCCGCTGCGCGGCAACGACAGCTTTGCCTACAGCCACCACAAACGCCTGGTCGAAGAGATGCTGGAGCAATACCGCCAAACCCACCCGCAGCTGCTGCAAACCGTGCTGCGCATCGGCACCATCTTGGGCGAACGCGTCAACAACCAGATCACCGCGCTGTTTGAAAAACCCCGCCTGCTGGCCATCCAGGGCTCGGACAGCCCCTTTGTTTTTATCTGGGACGAAGACGTGACCGGGGCCATCCTGCACGCCCTGAGCGGCCAGGCACCCAGTGGCTGTTTCAACCTGGCGGGCGATGGCGCCCTGACGATTTTTGACATTGCAGAGCGGTTGAACAAACGCCCGCGTGTGTTGCCGGCTTGGCTTTTGCAAACCGCTTTGTGGGTGGGCAGC
>JBIKRC010000244.1:0-3904 GCA_044349375.1 Limnohabitans sp. | reverse complement strand
CAGAAGAAGAGAACATAGTCGGTGAGGAAGCCATGAATTGCGGAACGTGGACAATAGCGGGTTTTGCGTGGCGGTCTGGCACGTCCAATGACCCGCACTATCTAATATAAGAAACCAATGAATTATTGGAGAAATCCATGAATCTCGCAAGCTTGCTTGAAACCTGGGGAGACACAAATGTACTGGCCATGGCCGGTGCATTGGTGGGATTCATCTTTGGCCTGGCGGCCCAGCGCAGCCGATTTTGTGCCCGTGCGGCCGTGGTGGAGTGCTGCGAAGGTAAAACGGGCGATCGTTTCAGCGTGTGGTGGCTAGCTTTTGGCGCGGCGCTGGTGGGCGTGCAGGTGTCGGTGTTCTTGGGCTGGCTCAAGCCTTCTGACGCCCGCTACATAGGCCCTGCCGGCAGCATCTCAGGCGCGGTGCTGGGCGGCTTATTGTTTGGGGCGGGCATGATTTTGACGCGCGGCTGCGCCAGCCGTTTGCTGATTTTGTCGGCCAACGGCAATTTGCGCGCCTTGCTGGCAGGCTTGGTGTTTGCCGTCACGGTGCAAGCGAGCATTGCCGGTTGGCTGGCCCCTGCCCGCCAGGCCTTGGCCAGTTGGTGGCCCGTCGATGGCGGGGCAGGACGAGATTTGCTGCAGATCACGGGCATGGGCCCCACGGGTGGCTTGGTGCTGGCACTGCTGGCTTTGGGCACCGGGTTTTACTTTTTCTTCAAAACACACCAGCGCCGCTGGGGCCTGGCGCTGGGGGCCATGGTTGTGGGCCTGAGCATTGCGCTGGGCTGGGATCTGACGCAGGCGATCGCATCACAGTCGTTTGAGGCGGTGCAAATTCAGGGGCTCAGCTTCAGCAGCGCATCGGCCGAGATGCTGATGCGGGTCCTGTCCAGCGCCGCATCGCCGAGTCTGGGCTTTGATGCGGGTTTGCTACCCGCCACTTTCGCGGGCTCTTTGCTGGGCGCACTGGTCGGCGGAGACTTCAAGTTCGAGAGCTTCAAGACCGAGAACAAGCTGGGCCACTACCTCACGGGTGCGGTGCTGATGGGTTTTGGCGCCGTTTTGGCCGGCGGGTGCACGGTGGGCGCGGGCATGACCGGTGGGTCGATCTTTTCGCTGACGGCTTGGCTGACCCTGATCGCCATTTGGCTGGGTGCGGGCCTGTCCTGGCGCATCCACCGCAGCATGGGCTGGCAGATCTGAGCGATTGATCCGCGTCAATTGGGCGTTGCCGGTTAAAGCGTACATTTCATATCAGTAATTACTGATATGAATGGAGTTGGCCATGGCTATGGCGCAATGGATAGAAACGTACGGACAAGGCACCGTGCTGGCCGCTGGCGGCGCATTAATTGGTTTGTCATTCGGTTTTTGGGCGCAACGCTCGCGCTTTTGCCTGCGGGCGGCGGTCATCGAGTTCTGGCATCGGCGCTTTGGCGAAAAGCTGTCGGTGTGGCTTCTGGCCTTTGCCTCGGCAGTCATCGGCGTGCAGCTGATGGTGCTGTTGGGCTGGCTGGACACGGGCAGTGCGCGGCAGATTTCGGCCAAAGGCAGCATTTCGGGCGCATTGATTGGCGGCTTGTTGTTTGGCGTAGGCATGGTCATGACACGGGGCTGCGCCAGCCGTTTGCTGGTGCTATCGGCCAATGGCAATTTACGCGCCCTGCTCTCAGGTTTGATTTTTGCGGTCACGGCCCAAGCGGCTTTGGGCGGCGCATTGTCGCCCCTGCGCACGCACATCAGCAGCTGGTGGACGGTCGAGGGTGGTGCACCGCGTGACCTGCTGGCCCTGGCGGGTGTAGACCATTGGGCCGGCCTGGCCATGGGCGGGCTGTGGCTGGCAGCGGCCTTGTTTTTTGCGCTGCGCAGCCCGCAGCGCAGTGTGTGGATGTGGCTGGGTGGAATGGGCTCGGGTTTGTCGGTGGCCGCCGCTTGGGGCTTTAGCCAGTGGGTGGCGGCCGAGTCGTTTGACCCGGTGCAGATTCAAGGCCTGACTTTCAGCGGCCCATCCGCAGAATGGTTGATGCGGGTGCTGCATTGGCCCGCACCAGCCTTGGGTTTTGACTTTGGCTTAATGCCGGGGGTGTTCGTGGGGTCCTTGATGGGTGCGCTGCTGGGCCGCGACTGGAAGCTGGAGGGTTTTTCAGACGGCTACAGCATGCGACGCTACATCGGCGGCGCAATCTTGATGGGCTTTGGTTCCATGCTCGCAGGCGGCTGCGCTGTGGGTGCGGGCGTGACGGGCGGTGCCATTTTTGCACTGACCGCTTGGCTCAGTCTGGTGGGCATGTGGCTGGGTGCAGGCCTGACGGACCGCTGGCTGGACGGTGGCGCTTCGGCCAAACCGACCTCATTGCCCGCCGAGGGTTTCAAGCGCCCATAAGGTGGGTAGCCTGGGCGCAACGCATGCGCCCATCTCCCACGGGGTGGGCGACTGCAGGGGGCCGCTTATTTGCCGCTAAGGTATTCGGCCACGGCGGCCATTTCCAGGGGAGACATTTTGCTGGTGATGGCGTGCATCACCGCATTGTCGTTGGTGCGCTCGCGCAGGTTGAACTGCTTGAGCTGGGTTTCGGTGTAGCCTGCGTACTGTCCGGCCAGACGCGGCAATGAGGTGGTGCCCTTGGCCTCAGCACCGTGGCAGCTGGCGCAAGCTGCCAGGCCGCTGTATTTGTTGCCCTTGTGGTAAATGAATTTACCCACTGCTGCCAGGTCGGCGTCTTTGGCCGGCTCCACGGCTGCGGTCTGCTTTTCGAAAAATTTACCCAAGGCCACCATTTCATCCGGTGTCAGCTTAGCCACCATGTCGGCCATGGCCGTGCTTTTGCGTTTGCCGTTTTTAAAGTTTTCCAGCTGCTTGGCGGTGTATTCCCAGTGCTGACCTGCCAGGCGCGGAAACACTTCGCTGGACGATTCGCCCTCTGCACCATGGCACACAAAGCAGGAACCGCCCACGATTTTCTTGGCACGGGCCTCGTCGGCTTGGGCCATGGCCGATGTTGCCAATGCAGCGGCACCCAGCCACACAGCAGCTTGCAAAAGGCGACGGGGTGAATTTGGTTTTTTCATGATTTGCCTCGACTGGCAACACAGCAGTTGCACATAAGAATTGTCGTAAAAAAACGCCGCAAGTCTAGCGACTGCGGCGTTTTTCGGTTGAACCTCACGCCAGCGTATCGGCCCAAATATTGCGCGCCCAAGCGTGGGCATAGCGACCCTCCAACTCGTTGGCAGCGCTGGAGACACCCCCGGAACCAGGCACAGTGAGCATGGTCTTCTTCTCGGCGTCGTACTTGTGCACGCTGGCCACATGCACCACGTCTTCAGAACTGACAAAGCTGTAGCAGGTGTTGTTGTAAATGGGCATAGGGTTAACTTCTTTGCCCATCAACAAGGCCACCACAGCAGCCGCACAGGTTTTGCCGTGCTGGTTGGCCATGTGGCCTGACTTTGGCATGCCCGGGGCTATCTGGATCGAGTCGCCCAAAACGTGCACGTTTTTGGCAGCCTTGGATTCGAAAGTGAGGAAGTCCACTTCACACCAGCGCTTGTTAGCGGTGGCCAGGCCTGCGTTGACGGCGATGTCACCGGCACGCATGTTGGGGATGACGTTGAGCACATTGGCCTTGAGGTCGTCGTTGAACTCGAACTTCAAGGTGTTGGTGGTGGCGTCCACATCGGTCACACGGTGCTTGCCGCGGTACTCAACGATGCCTTTGTAGCGCTCGGCCCAGGCCTTCTTGAACAAAGGACCTTTGGAGGTCACGTCATCGTTGGCGTCCAGAATCAGCACTTTGCTCTTGGGCTTGGATTTGCTGAAGTACTCGGCCACTTGGCAAGCGCGCTCGTAGGGGCCGGGGGGGCAACGGTACGGGGCCAGCGGGATGGCCATGGCGAACACACCG
>JBIKRC010000243.1:0-3927 GCA_044349375.1 Limnohabitans sp. | reverse complement strand
CATGGGTTATGGATTACCGAAAAGTTCAACTCTTTCTGGCCGCAGCACGCTTGGGCAACATGACCGAAGCCGCCGCATCGCTGGACATTTCCCAACCGGCCTTGTCCAAAAGCATCAAGTCACTGGAAAAAACCTTGGGCGTGCGGCTGCTGGAACGCGGGCGCTTCGGGGTCAGCGTCACCCCTTTTGGCCAGGCCCTGATGCAACACGGCCAGGTGATGGAAGCGGAAATGCGCAATGCAGTCGGTGAAATCCAGGCCATGCGCGGCGCGCAGCGCGGCCATGTGCTGATGGGATGTGGCCCCACCGAAGCCACCCGTTTATTGCCATTGGCGCTTCAGGCGCTGGCCAAAGACCAGCCCGAGATACAGGTCACCGTGCTCTACGGATTGAACGAAGCCCTGATGCCTTGGGTCAAGCAAGGCGAAGTGGATTTCGCCTTGTCATCGGTGCCCGCGCGCGCCAACGACCCGGACCTGTCCCACGAACGCCTGTTGACCGAAACAGCCACCGTGGTCGCCCGAACCGGTCACCCACTGGCGCAACACAAAAGGGTCACCCCCGACATGCTCACCCCATACCCCTGGGTCCTGCCACGAAAGCGTGAGCTCGAGCGACTGGCGTTTGACGATTACTTTGTGGCGCAAGGCCTAGAGCCTCCGACCGCCCAAGTCGAAACCACCTCCACCGTGCTGATGAAATCCATGGTGATGCAAAGCGACGCCCTGACCTTCATCCCGGCAGAGTTGATTTACTGGGAAGTCCGTGCAGGCCAGCTCCGGGCGCTTCAAGCCTCAGGCAACCAATGGGCCCGGCAGGTGGGCATCACCCGCAGACGCAAGGGCTCCATGAGCCCGGCCAGCCAACGGCTGCTGGCGGCGGTGAAGTCAGTGGCCAAAAACTTTTGAGCCTCAAACGCCCACCCCACATCCATCAAATACCCAAATAGCGCGTCCACAGTTCGCGTTGGTCCTTGAGTGCTTGGGAGTTGCCCGCCCAAGCCACCTGGCCGCGCTCCAGGATGACATGGTGGTCGGCAATCTCCACCAAGCGATTAACGTATTTATCGACCACGATCAGGGTCTGGCCTTCTTCGCGCAGCAAACGCAAACAGCGCCAGATCTCC
Source organism: Limnohabitans sp. (assembly GCA_044349375.1). Classification (GTDB taxonomy): domain Bacteria; phylum Pseudomonadota; class Gammaproteobacteria; order Burkholderiales; family Burkholderiaceae_C; genus Limnohabitans_A. Next base: position 2,801 of record JBIKRC010000243.1, on the reverse strand, counting down.
TCGCGAATCAGCGGGGCCAGACCTTCGGTGGCCTCGTCCAAAATCATCAAGCGGGGATTCGTGACCAAGGCCCGACCGATGGCCAGCATTTGTTGCTCGCCGCCCGACAACTGCGAGCCCATGTTGACACGGCGCTCGGCCAAGCGCGGAAACAGCTCATAAACCCGCGCGGGTGTCCACGGCGTGCGGCTTTGTTGGCGGTTGCTGGCAAACGCTGTCAGGTGCTCGTCCACCGACAAATTGGGAAAGACTTGCCGACCTTCGGGCACCACCGCCAAACCCATTCGCGCCACCCGATCGGCCGCCACGTTGGTGATGTCCTGACCATCAAAAATCACCTGCCCCGCCTGGACCGACTTGAGCCCCAGAATGCTGCGGATCAAGGTGGTCTTGCCCATGCCGTTGCGGCCCAGCAGGCCCATGACCTCGCCCGGCTGCAGGCTCAGGCCCAAGCCAAACAAGACCTGGCTTTCACCATAAGCGGCTTGCACATCGCGCACTTGCAGCAAACTCATGCGTGCTCCTCGCCCAGATAAGCGGCAACCACTTGCGGGTTGAGCCGAATGGCCTGGGGTGTGCCGGTGGCGATCAAAGCGCCATTGACCATCACCGAGATGCGGTCGGCCAAGCGAAACACCGCGTCCATGTCGTGCTCGATCAACAAGATGGCCACCTTGGCACGCAACTTCTGAATCAGCTGGAGAATGCGCTCGGACTCCACCGGCCCGGCACCCGCCATGGGCTCGTCCAGCAACAAGAGTTTGGGCTGGGTGGCCACGGCCAGGCCCAGCTCCAAAATGCGCTGCTCGCCGTGCGAGAGTTCACTGGCCGGATCCTGCGCACGGTCCTGCAAACCCAACTCGTGCAACACGTCCATGGCCTGCGCCGTCAAGGCATTTTCTGACTGCACCGGACGCCAGAAAGAAAAACTGTTGCCGCTGCGCGCTTGCACCGACAGTGCCACGTTGTCCAATACCGTGAACGACTTGAACAAGCGGGTGATCTGAAACGAGCGCGCCAAGCCGCTGCGCACACGCGCGTGTGTGGGCATGGCAGTGACATCCTGGCCATCGAAAAAAATCTGTCCACTGTCGCTTGGCAAGTGACCAGACAACTGCGCCACCAAGCTGGTCTTGCCCGCCCCGTTCGGGCCAATCAAGGCGTGGATTTCTCCAGGCTGGACATCCAGCGTGACGTGGTCAGTGGCCCGCAAGGCACCAAAATTTTTGACCAGGTCGTTCACCTGAAGCAAGGCCCCGGCGTTCATGCATGCCCCCCTTTGCGGGTCGACTTGCGGCGCAGCAAGCCCGCCAGTCCTTTGGGGGCCAGCAAGACCACGGCAAGCAGGAACCAACCCACATAAAACTGCCAATGCAAGGTGTATTCGGCCAACACGTCTTCCAGAATCAGCAGCACCAGTGCACCCCACAAACCGCCCGTCAGCGTGCCCACGCCGCCCAGAATGACCATGACCATCAGGATGCCCGATTGGGTCCAATGCATCAGGTTCGGGCTGACATAGTTCTGATGGTTGACCATCAAGGCACCTGCCAGACCCCCCAGGGTGCCGGCAATGACAAACAACACCCATTTGTAGCGGTAAGACGCAAACCCGATGGCATCGACGCGCACATCGTCATCGCGTATCGCCAAAATCACACGGCCAAAGCGCGAGGCCATGATGCGAGAAATCAGCACCAAGCTCAGCACCAGCACAAACAGGACCACGAAGTAAAAAGTCACATCATTTTTCAGGTCCAGACCCAGACCGAAGTCAGAGCGCTGCTTGATGTTCAAACCTTCGTCACCCCCATAGGCTTTGATGGAGTTGACCAGGTAATAAATCATCTGGGCAAACGCCAAGGTGATCATGATGAAGTACACCCCCCGTGTGCGCAGCGAAATCGCACCGATGATGGCGGCCACCAAAGCCGACAAACCCATGGCGATGGCAAAACCCACCCAGCCATTGGTGACGCCTTCGGTGATCAAAATGCCCACCGTGTAAGCCCCGATCCCCAAAAAGGCCGCATGCCCGAAGGACACGAGGCCTCCGTATCCGAGTATCAGGTTGAGACTGCAAGCGGCGATGCCGTAAATCATCATGCGGCTGAGCATGCTGACGTAAAAATCCATGCCTCGGGCATGCAGAAAAAGGGGCAAGGCAATCGCCCCCGCCAGCACCAGGCCCCAGACCCAGAACGGTGTTTTGTGGTTCATTGCACCCGTGCCTCAACGACCGGAAAAAAGTCCCTGAGGACGGACAAACAGCACAACGGCCATCAGCAGGTACACCGCAATCGAGGCCACCGCAGGCCCCGCAGCGCTGGCGAACTGGGGCGAGAAAAGTTCACGAAACAACATGGGCAGCAAGGTGCGCCCCAGGGTGTCGACAAAGCCCACCAAAATGGCCCCGACAAAAGCCCCCCATACCGAGCCGATGCCGCCGATCACAATGACCACAAAGGCCAGGATCAGGATGTTCTCACCCATGCCCACCTGCACCGCCAGCAGCGGCCCCAGCATGGCCCCCGCCACCGCACACAGGGCAGCGCCAATGCCAAATACCCCGGTGAACAAACGCCGGATGTTGATGCCCATGGCCATGGCCATCTCGCGGTTAGACGCCCCCGCCCTGACCCAGGCACCCATGCGGGTTCGAGTGACCATCAGGTACAGCAAGAGCGCGATGACCAGGCCCACGGCAATGATCACCAACCGGTAGCTCGGGTAGCGCAAGCCAGGCAACAACTCCACCGGGCCGGACAAGGCTTTGGGCATGGACAAAGGCAGATCGGAGC
>JBIKRC010000242.1:0-3928 GCA_044349375.1 Limnohabitans sp. | reverse complement strand
AGTGAGCAAGTCGTGGCCGAGGTGTTGGGCATGCCTGTGATGGCGGTGCACGAAGTCACCACCTTCTACAACATGTACAACCAAAAGCCGGTGGGCAAGTTCAAGCTGAACGTGTGCACCAACCTGCCTTGCCAGTTGCGTGGCGGTGCTCAGGCGCTGGCCCATCTGGAACACAAACTGGGTGTGCACGTGGGAGAGACCACAGCCGACGGCATGTTCACCTTGCAGCCCAGCGAGTGCCAAGGCGCTTGCGCCGACGCGCCCGTGTTGTTGGTCAATGACCGCCACATGTGCAGCTTCATGAGCCATGAAAAATTGGACCAACTCGTCGACAGCCTGAAGAAAGCCGAGGCCGCCTGATGAAAGTCGAACAAATCCTGAACCAATTCCAAGCCACAGGCGTGGAAAGCTGCTTCCATGATCGCCACATCAACCCGCAAATCTATGCCGGTTTGAATGGCAAGAACTGGGGCATCCAAGACTACGAAGCACGCGGCGGCTATGCGGCTTTGCGCAAAATTTTGGGCAAAGACGGTGCCGAACCCAATGCCGAGACCGGCGTTGCGGGCATGACGCAAGACCAAGTGATCGCCACGGTCAAAGAATCGGGCTTGCGCGGTCGCGGTGGTGCGGGCTTCCCCACGGGTCTGAAGTGGAGCTTCATGCCCCGTCAGTTCCCGGGTCAAAAGTATTTGGTGTGCAACTCGGACGAAGGCGAGCCGGGCACATGCAAAGACCGCGACATCATGGAGTACAACCCCCACACGGTGATCGAAGGCATGATCATCGCGGCTTATGCCATGGGCATCACCGTGGGTTACAACTACATCCACGGTGAAATTTTTCACACCTACGAGCGCTTTGAAGCGGCACTCGAAGAAGCCCGCGCTGCTGGCTATCTGGGTGACAACATCATGGGCAGCACGTTCAGCTTTCAGCTGCACGCCTCGCACGGGTTTGGCGCTTACATCTGCGGCGAAGAAACCGCTTTGCTCGAATCGCTCGAAGGCAAAAAAGGCCAGCCCCGCTTCAAGCCACCGTTTCCCGCCAGCTTTGGCCTGTACGGCAAGCCCACCACCATCAACAACACCGAAACCTTCGCAGCAGTGCCCTGGATCATCCGCAATGGGGGTCTGGCGTATCTGGAATGCGGCAAACCCAACAACGGCGGCACCAAGATCTTTTCGGTCAGCGGTGACGTGGAGCGCCCCGGCAACTACGAAGTGCCTATGGGCACGCCCTTTGCCAAGTTGCTCGAACTGGCCGGTGGCATGCGCGGTGGTCGCCAACTCAAGGCGGTGATCCCTGGGGGATCGTCTTCGCCGGTCGTTCCCGCCGAGTTGATGATGAAGCTGACCATGGACTACGACAGCATCGCCAAAGAGGGCGGGTCGATGTTGGGTTCGGGCGCAGTGATCGTCATGGACGAGACGCGTTGCATGGTCAAGGCTTTGGCGCGTTTGTCTTATTTTTACTCGCACGAGTCGTGTGGCCAATGCACGCCTTGCCGTGAAGGCACTGGCTGGCTCTGGCGCATGGTCGACCGCATTGAACACGGCCAAGGCCGTGCCAGCGACATCGACATGCTCGACAGCGTGGCCGGCAACATCATGGGCCGCACGATTTGCGCCTTGGGTGATGCAGCGGCCATGCCGGTGCGCGGCATGCTCAAGCATTTCCGTCACGAATTTGTACACCTCATCGAGCACAAGACCTCCATGGTCGATGCCGATGCAACAGCGGTGAAGACCCATGGTTGAAATAGAACTCGACGGTCAGAAAGTGGAAGTTGCCGAAGGCAGCATGGTCATGCATGCCGCTGAAAAAGCCGGTACCTACATCCCCCATTTCTGCTACCACAAGAAACTCTCCATTGCGGCCAACTGCCGCATGTGCCTGGTCGATGTGGAGAAGGCCCCCAAGCCCATGCCCGCCTGCGCCACGCCCGTGACGCAAGGCATGATCGTCCGCACCAAGAGCGACAAGGCCATAGCGGCCCAAAAGTCGGTCATGGAGTTTTTGCTGATCAACCACCCGCTCGATTGCCCGATTTGCGACCAAGGCGGTGAGTGCCAGTTGCAAGACTTGGCCGTGGGTTATGGCGGCAGCAGCTCACGCTACGAAGAAGAAAAGCGTGTGGTGTTTCACAAAGAAGTGGGCCCGTTGATCTCGATGGAAGAGATGAGCCGCTGCATCCACTGCACACGTTGCGTGCGCTTCGGTCAAGAAGTGGCCGGTGCCATGGAGCTGGGCATGTCCCACCGTGGTGAGCACGCCGAGATTGAAACCTTCTTGGGCCAGACGATCGACTCCGAGTTGTCGGGCAACATGATCGACATCTGCCCCGTCGGCGCCTTGACCAGCAAGCCTTTCCGCTACCACGCCCGTACGTGGGAGCTGTCGCGCCGCAAGTCGGTGGCCGCACACGATTCTTCGGGTGCCAACCTGATTGTGCAGGTCAAAAACAACCAGGTCATGCGCGTCGTGCCCCTGGAAAACGAAGACGTCAACGAGTGCTGGATCGCTGACCGGGAGCGTTTCTCGTATGAGGCCCTCAACGGCACTGACCGCCTGACCCATCCCATGCTCAAGCAGGGTGGCGAATGGAAAACCGTGGATTGGCAAACCGCCCTCGAATACGTGGCCAATGGCTTGCGCAACATCCAGCGCGACCACGGTGCCAACAGCATTGGCGCATTGGTCAGCCCGCACAGTACCGTGGAAGAGTTGTACCTGGCTGGTGCTTTGATGCGCGGTCTGGGTTCAGACAACATCGACCACCGTCTGCGCCAAGCCGAATTCGGCGCAGCCGAAGGCGTGCGCACCTTGGGCACATCCATTGCATCACTGAGCACCTTGCAGCGCGTGCTGGTCGTGGGCTCCAACCTGCGCAAAGACCATCCGCTGTTTGCGCTGCGTGTCCGCCACGCCGTGCGCCATGGCGCTGCCGTGAACCTGATTGCCGACAAAGGCGCGTTCAGCCATTCCGACGCCTGGGCCATGCCTGTGGCCAACGCGGTGGTGACCGATGCGTTTGCTTGGGCGCAAACCCTGGCCGACGTGGCGACCGCCATTGCAACCGAGAAGGGCGTTTCAGCCCCTTGTGCGGGCACGGCTTCTGCACAAGCCCAAGCCATCGCCAAGTCTCTGCTGGGCGGCGAGCGCAAGGCGGTGTTGCTGGGCAATGCCGCAGCACACCATGCCAACGCTTCGACCTTGCTGGCCCTGGCCAACTGGATTGCCGAGCAAACGGGTGCCAGCGTGGGTTACCTGACCGAAGCGGCCAACACCGTGGGCGCGCAATGGGTGGCCGCTCAACCGCAAACCGGCGGCAAGCATGCTGGCCAGATGCTGGCCGGTGGCCTGAAAGCCGCGATCTTGCTGAATACCGAGCCGGAGTTTGACAGCGCCGCAGGTGGCGCTGCTGCCCCAGCATTGGCGCAAGCCGAAATGGTGGTGACCCTCAGCCCGTTCAAGGCCAACATGGCATTCAGCGATGTGCTGCTGCCGATTGCCCCGTTCACCGAAACCTCGGGCTCTTTTGTCAATGCCGAAGGCCGCCTGCAAAGCTTCCATGCCGTGGTCAAGCCTTTGGCCGAAACCCGTCCAGCCTGGAAAGTGCTGCGCGTGCTGGCCAACTTGCTCGACATTCCGGGCGTGTCCTTTGAGACCTCTCAAGAGGTGTTGTCCCGCGCCACAGCGCAGCCGCTGGCAGCATCTAACGTCACACGGTCCGCCATCAACCTGACGGGGACCACCACGCCCGCTCCGGCAGTCGCTTCCATTTACCAGCTGGATGGCACCGTGCGCCGCGCGCCTTCTTTGCAATTGACCGCAGACGCCCGTCTGGAGGTGACCCATGATTGACGCGCTGTACAACGGCGGCCTGAATTTGGTGGCTGCCAGCTGGTGGGCCACGATGGTTTGG
>JBIKRC010000241.1:0-3933 GCA_044349375.1 Limnohabitans sp. | reverse complement strand
ACAACGGGCGCAAGGCCGACTTCCGCAACGTGATCATCATCATGACCACCAACGCGGGGGCCGAGACCATGAACAAGGCCACCATCGGTTTCACCAACCCGCGTGCAGCCGGGGACGAAATGGGCGACATCAAACGCCTGTTCACCCCCGAGTTTCGCAACCGCTTGGATGCGATGGTCAGCTTCAAGCCTCTGGACTCTCAGATCATCCTGCGCGTGGTGGATAAATTCTTGCTGCAACTGGAAACCCAGCTGGGCGAGAAGAAGGTGGAAGTCACCTTCACCGACGCCTTGCGCAAGTTCCTGGGCAAAAAGGGCTTCGACCCGCTCATGGGCGCGCGTCCGATGCAGCGCCTGATCCAGGACACGATTCGCAAGGCCTTGGCCGACGAATTGCTGTTCGGTCGCCTGACCGAGGGTGGTCGCCTGACGGTGGACATCGACGACAAGGACGAGGTGTTGCTGGACATCACGCCCAATCCGAAAAAGGAAAGTCGCGCGTCGCGGTCGGAGCCGACCGAGCCTGAAGAAGCGACGGCGGATTAAGACCCGCGTCTTGGTCCCTTTTTCAGGGACGGGTTCACAAAAAAGGCCCTTCGGGGCCTTTTTTTGTAAGTCGAAGGCTGTTGGCTTGTCCTTACCTGCGCCGGCCACTTCCCAGTAAGTTGCCCAGTACCCCGCGCACGATTTCCCTGCCAATGGCCGAGCCCACTGTGCGCACGGCACTTTTGACCACCAACTGGGCCACCCCATCGCGTTGCCCTCCGCGCGGGCCTGAGCTGCCAAACAGCATGTCAGACAGCCCACCCATCAGGCCACCGCCGGCCGGCTCGGCCGCAGTTGTGGTTTGCCCAGGCAGGGGGCTGTTGGTGTTGGCTTGACCAGCAGCGGTGGCTTGGCCCTTGATTTTTTCGTAAGCCGACTCCCGGTCCTGGACTTGTTCATACACCCCGGCCACCAAAGAGCCCTGAACCAGCGCCTGACGCTGTGCCGGGGTGATGGGGCCCAACTGGCTGCCCGGGGGCAGCACAAACACGCGCTCGGTCTCACAGGGCCGGCCCTTGGCGTCCAGAAAGCTCACCAGGGCCTCGCCCACGGCCAGTTCGGTGATGGCGGCCTCGATGTCCAGTCCTGCCTTGGGGCGCATGGTCTGCGCGGTGGATTTCACAGCCTTTTGATCGCGTGGGGTGAAGGCGCGCAGGGCGTGCTGCACCCGGTTGCCCAGCTGGCCCAGCACGCTGTCGGGGATGTCCAGCGGGTTTTGCGTGACGAAGTACACCCCAACGCCTTTAGAGCGCACCAAGCGCACCACCAGTTCGATGCGCTCGACCAGGACCGCCGGGGCGTCCTTGAATAACAAGTGGGCCTCATCAAAAAAGAAGACGAGCTTGGGCTTTTCCGGATCGCCGATCTCGGGCAGCACCTCGAACAACTCTGACAGCATCCACAGCAGGAAGGTGGCGTACAGGCGGGGCGAATTCATGAGCTTGTCGGCCGCCAGAATATTCACGACCCCCTGGCCTTGCGCGTCGGTTTGCATGAAGTCTTCGATGTTGAGCATGGGCTCACCAAAAAACTGGTCACCGCCTTGGGTTTCGATTTGCACCAAGCCGCGCTGGATGGCCCCGATGCTGGCGGCGCTGATGTTGCCGTACTCGGTGGTGAACTGTTTGGCGTTGTCGCCCACGTACTGCAGCATGGCCCGCAGGTCTTTCATGTCCAGCAGCAGCAAGCCGTTGTCGTCGGCGATCTTGAACACCAGGTTCAGCACCCCGGCTTGCGTGTCGTTCAGGCCCAACATGCGGGTCAGCAGCAAGGGGCCCATGTCGGATATGGTGGCGCGCACCGGGTGCCCTTGCTCGCCAAACACGTCCCACAAGGTGGTGGGGCAAGCCAGGGGCTCGGGCAAAGCCAACCCCCGGCCTTGCAGCACGGCAGCCAGCTTGTCGCCAATCTTGCCCGCTTGGCTGACCCCGGTCAGGTCGCCTTTGACATCGGCCATGAAGACCGGCACGCCCAGCCGCGAAAAATTTTCGGCCAAGGTTTGCAAGGTCACGGTTTTGCCGGTGCCGGTGGCCCCGGTGATCAGGCCGTGGCGGTTGGCCAGACTCGGCAGCAGGTGACACTGCGCTTGGGCATTTTGAGCAATCAACATGGGATCAGCCATCGAAAATCTCCTCCCCGGAGTGAAAAGTAAAATCAAGCCTCTAGATTAAATCAACATTCAAGGAATTTCCGATGGCTGGCCACAGTAAATGGGCAAATATTCAGCACCGCAAGGGGCGGCAAGACGAAAAGCGCCAACGGATCTGGACCCGCGTGGTGCGCGAAATCATGGTCGCGGCCCGCACGGGCGGCGGCGACGTCAGCGCCAACCCCCGGCTGCGCCTGGCCATCGAGAAAGCCAAAGCGGCCAACATGCCAGCCGACACCATCAAGCGAAACGTGGACAAAGCCACCGGCAACCTAGAGGGTGTGACTTACGAGGAAATCCGATACGAAGGCTACGGCATTGGTGGCGCGGCCATCATCGTGGACACCATGACCGACAACAGGGTGCGCACCGTGGCTGAAATGCGCCATGCGCTGAGTAAGCATGGCGGCAACTTGGGCACAGAGGGTTCGGTAGCGTTCCAATTCAAACACTGCGGCCAACTGGTTTTTGCTCCCGGCACTTCGGAGGACCGTGTCATGGAGGTGGCGTTGGAAGCCGGTGCCGAAGATGTACTCACCGACGAGGAGGGCGCGATCGAGGTCTTGACCACACCCGCTGATTTTGAGACCGTGAAAAACGCGCTGGAGGCCGCGGGACTGGTGGCCGAGATGTCCGAAGTCACTTGGCGTGCCGAAAATTCTGTGTCTTTGTCCGGCGATGAGGCAGCCAAAATGCAGAAATTATTGGATATATTGGAAGACTTGGACGATGTACAAAATGTGTTCCACAACGCTGAATTTGAAGATTAAGGAAGTTGGATGAAAGTATTGATCGTCGGCAATGGTGGCCGTGAGCACGCCATGGCCTGGAAATTGGCGCAATCACCCAAACTTCAGCAGGTTTATGTGGCACCTGGCAACGGCGGCACAGCCAAAGACAAAAACCTCATCAATGTGCCGATCACCGACTTGACGCTGCTGCGCCAGTGGGCCTTGGACAATGGCATCGGTCTGACCTTGGTAGGGCCAGAGGCACCCTTGGCAGCGGGCATCGTGGACGATTTTCGATCGCACGGTTTGCGCATCTTTGGTCCCACGCAGGCGGCAGCTCAGCTGGAAAGCTCCAAGGCTTTTTCCAAGGCCTTCATGCAGCGCCATGGCATCCCCACAGCCGAATTTGAAACCTTCACCGATGCGGCACTGGCCCACGCCTACGTGGACCGCCAAGGCGCACCCATTGTGGTCAAGGCCGACGGCTTGGCAGCGGGCAAAGGCGTGGTGGTGGCCATGACGCTGGCCCAGGCGCACGAGGCGATCGACTTCATGCTGCTCGACAACACACTGGGTGTGGCGCACAACGCAGGCGGCGCACGCGTGGTGATCGAAGAGTTCTTGCAAGGCGAAGAAGCCAGCTTCATGGTGTTGTGCGACGGCAAGAACGTGGCAGCCCTGGCCACCAGCCAAGACCACAAACGTTTGTTGGACGGCGACGAAGGCCCCAACACGGGCGGCATGGGGGCGTATTCACCCGCCCCCGTGGTCACAGCCGAGGTGCACGCCCGCGCCATGCGTGAGGTCATCTTGCCCACCATTCGAGGCATGGAAAAAGACGGCATCACCTACACCGGCTTCTTGTATGCCGGCTTGATGATCGACCCGCAAGGCCGCATCAAGACCCTGGAATTCAACTGCCGCATGGGTGACCCCGAGACCCAGCCCATCTTGATGCGCCTGAAGTCCGATCTGTTTGAAGTGCTGATGGCTGCGACCGGCGAGGGCC
>JBIKRC010000240.1:0-3942 GCA_044349375.1 Limnohabitans sp. | reverse complement strand
CAGGGGCTTCGGTCATAAAAAGCGTATCGCCCTTTTGCACATTCAAAATGCGCTTGGCCTCCTTGTTCAGGATCAAACCCTCTGATGCACCGACGGTGGTCACTTTAAAGCTCAACATAACGCCTCCATTGCCTATATAAGTTTTATTATATAGCTGACTTCTGGCGAGTGACGTCAATGCGTCCCTGAACACGGGTTACTGCGTGGATTGCCACGCCCTGCGGCCTCGCAATGACGGGAGCGGCACCATGACGAACTGGGTAGTTTGCCGTCTGAATCAACAAGACTGCCTCCGCCCTTGTCCGTGTTCACCCTGATGCAGGGCTGGTCCAAAATTTGTATGATGACCTGATCAATTCACATCAGGGAACACCCATGCAACGCAGAAATTGGCTCGTGGCTGCTACCGCCTTGGCCATGGCCTCGTCTTTTTGGGCCTCATCGGCGCTGGCCCAAGCCTGGCCCACCCGCCCCATCAAGCTGGTGGTGCCCTTTCCTCCCGGAGGCCTGATCGACAACATGGCCCGTTTGGTGGCACCCAAATTGGCGCTGGAGTTGGGCCAGCCCATCGTCATCGACAACAAGCCCGGTGCCGGTGGCAACCTGGGTGCGGCCGAGGCGGCGCGTGCGGCGGCAGATGGCTACACCTTGCTCATGGCCTCGCCGCCGCTGACCATCAGCCCGGCGCTTTACAGCAAGCTGCCTTACAAGCCCGAACAAATCGCACCCGTGGCCTTGCTGGGCCGCATGCCCAATGTGCTGGTGGTCAACCCGGCTGCAGGCATCAACACCTTGGCCGAACTCACCGCGCTGGCCCAATCCAAGCCGGGTCAGCTCAATTACGCCTCCAACGGGCAGGGCACTTCGCTGCACCTGAGCGCCGAGCTGTACAAAAGCCAATCAGGCGCTTTCGTCACGCACATCCCCTACCGGGGCGCGGCAGCAGGCCTGACGGGCCTGATGGCGGGCGAGGTGAACATGATGTTTGACAACCTGCCCTCGGCGCTGGGCCTGATCAATGGCGGCAAGCTAAAGGCCCTGGCCGTGACCACGCCCCAGCGCAGCAGCGCCTTGCCCAATGTGCCTACCATGGAAGAGGCGGGCATGAAGGGCTATCAGGTGTTTGCCTGGTTTGGCGTGGCCGCGCCTGCAGGTCTGCCTGCACCGATAGCGCAAAAGCTGGAACAAGCGCTGGAGCGTGTGGCCAACCAACCCGAGGTGAAAGCCGCCATGCTCAAGGCCGGTGCCGAGCCTGCCTGGGCCAACGCGCAAGGCCTGGCCAGCTTCATGCAGGCCGACAGCGCGCAATGGAAAAAAGTGGCGGCCTTCGCCAAAATCACGCTGGATTGAGCACCGCGTTTTGCAAAGATTCGTTTTGAGCACTTGATTCTGGAGAGATGACATGACCACAGTGGGTTTGATTGGTTTGGGGGCCATGGGCTCGGGCATGGCCTCATCGTTGCGCCGCGCCGGGAACAGCGTTCAGGTGTTTGATGTGCGCCGCGAGGTGGCTGATGCCTTCACGAACGCGGGGGGCACAGCGCACGATTCGCTGGCCTCCTTGGGCGCAGCGTGCGATGTGGTCGTGTCGGTCGTGGTCAATGCCGCGCAGACAGAAGCCGTGCTGTTTGGCGATGGCACCACCCCCGGTTGTGCGGCCAGCATGAAGCCCGGCAGCGTGTTCGTGATGTGCTCCACTGTCGACCCGAATTGGTCGGTGGCTTTGGAAGCGCGCCTCGAAGCCTTGGGCCTGCGTTATGTGGACGCGCCGATTTCGGGCGGTGCCGCCAAAGCCGCATCTGGACAGATGACGATGATGACCGCAGCCAAGCCCGAAGCCTATGCCGTGGCCGAGCCGTTTTTGAACGCCATGGCCGCCAAGGTCTACAAGCTGGGCGACAGCGCGGGCGCGGGCAGCAAGGTCAAGATCATCAACCAGCTGCTGGCAGGCGTGCACATCGCCGCTGCGGCCGAGGCCATGGCGCTGGGCTTGCGCGAAGGCGTGGACGCGGCGGCACTGTACGAGGTGATCACCCACAGCGCGGGCAACAGTTGGATGTTTGAAAACCGCATGGCCCATGTGCTGGCGGCCGATTACACGCCGCTCTCGGCTGTGGATATTTTTGTGAAAGATTTGGGCATCGTGCTGGACATGGCGCGTGCCACCAAGTTCCCGCTGCCGCTTTCTAGCACCGCGCACCAGATGTTCATGCAAGCCAGCACGGCAGGCTTTGCCAAAGAAGACGACAGCGCGGTGATCAAGATTTTTCCGGGCATTGAACTGCCGAAGGGCAAAGCATGAAGATCAAACTGGGCTGCATTGCAGACGACTTCACCGGCGCGACGGATCTGGCCAACAACCTGGTGCGCTCGGGCATGCGGGTGGTGCAAACGATTGGCGTGCCCACAGCGCCTCTGGCGGCCGATGTAGACGCGGTGGTGGTGGCGCTCAAGTCGCGCACCATTCCCGCCGTCGAGGCCATCGCGCAATCTTTGCAAGCCATGAAATGGCTGCAAGCGCAGGGTGCAGAGCAACTCTATTTCAAATACTGCTCCACTTTTGACAGCACGCCCGAGGGCAACATCGGCCCGGTGACCGAGGCGCTGATGGATGCGTTGGGGTCGGACTTCACGATCGCGACCCCGGCCTTTCCGGACAATGGCCGCACCGTGTTCAAGGGCTATTTGTTTGCGGGCAACGTGCTGCTCAATGAGAGTGGCATGCAAAACCACCCGCTCACGCCCATGCAGGATGCGAACTTGGTACGCGTGATGCAAGCGCAAACCAAGCGCCCCGTGGGTTTGATCGATTACAAAACAGTGGCGCAAGGTGAAGCCGCGATCCGCGCACGCATTGCCGAGCTGCGCAGCCAGGGTGTGGGCGTGGCTGTGGTGGACGCCACCAGCAACGCCGACCTCTTGTTGCTCGGCCCAGCTTTGAAAGACATGCCATTGGTGACGGCAGGCTCAGGCGTGGCCATTGGCCTTCCCGCCAACTTTGGGTTGCAGCCTTCTGTGCAAGCGAGCCAGTTGCCTGCGGCCTGTGGTTTGCAAGCCGTGGTGTCGGGCAGCTGCTCGCTGGCCACCAACGCGCAGGTCGCGCACTTCAAATCCACCGGTCGACCTGTGATGGCCATCAACCCTGCAGGCCTGATGAACGGGCAAAGCGATGCCGTGGTGCAGCAGGTGCTGGCCTGGGCCGCGCCGCTGCTTAAGGGCGGCCCGGTGCTGGTCTATTCCACAGCCGCCCCCGAAGCTGTCAAAGCCGTACAAGCGCAGCTGGGTGTGGCCGAGGCGGGTGCCCTGGTGGAGCACGCCCTAGCGGCCGTGGCGCGTGGCTTGGTGGATCTGGGCGTGCAGCAGCTGGTGGTGGCCGGGGGTGAAACCGCGGGCGCTTGCGTGCAGGCGCTGGGCATTGCACAGCTGCAAATCGGCCCACAAATCGACCCGGGTGTGCCGTGGTGCCATACGCCTTCAGCCCACGGCGGTGTGCACATTGCGCTCAAGTCGGGCAACTTTGGCACCGAAGACTTTTTCAGCAAAGCCTTTACAGTGTTGGCATGAACCTGACCGAATCTCAAGCCCGCGAAGAGATCTGCCGCGTAGGCCGCAGCCTGTTTGAGCGGGGCTATGTGCACGCCACGGCGGGCAACATCAGTGTGCGGCTGGACGATGGTTTTCTCATCACCCCCACCGATGCGTGCCTGGGTTTTTTGGACCCGGCCCGACTGGCCAAACTCGACCTGCAAGGCCAGCAAGTCAGTGGTGACAAGGGCAGCAAAACCATCGCCATGCACCGCAAAATTTACGAAGCTGCTTGCGAGCGGGATGCCGACACGCGCTGCGTGATCCACACCCACAGCACGCACTGTGTGGCGCTCAGCCTGAATGCCGTTGGCCCTGAATTGCTGGCGCCCATCACCCCTTACTTTGTGATGAAAG
>JBIKRC010000239.1:0-3952 GCA_044349375.1 Limnohabitans sp. | reverse complement strand
CGGGCCGGGTGCTGGGCTGAGCAGCCCAGCTTCAGTGGTCACTTCACCACGGCCGCATCGCTCAACTTCTTAAGGAAGGCCGCACGGCGGTTTTGCACCACGGCCGCCTGCACAAGGTTTTTGCTCTCGTCAAAACCGGGCACCTGGTAAGGGCGCTTGGCGGTCAGTTTGACCACATGCCAGTAAGGGCCAACCTGAATCGGGGCGGCCGACACAGCGCCTGGGGCCAGATTGACCACCACATTGGAGATGGCGGGTGCGATCTGTTCCGGCAAGAACCAACCCAGCTCACCACCCTTGTCTTTGCTCGGGTCCATCGAGCGAGACTTGGCCAAGGCATCAAACGCCTGATCCGCGCGCAACGATGTCATGACCGAACGCGCATCGGCCTCTGACGACAACACGATGGTTGAGATTTGGTATTGCTGCAACTCTCCAGCGGACTTCAAGGCCTTGACTTGGCGCTCGTACTCGGCCTTAAGGTCGGCTTCGGCGATCGGGGTTTTGGTGAACTCGTCATTGAGCACCAACTCAATCAGCAGGTTTTGGCGCATCGCCATCAAGGCGTCTTGCGTTGCGGGCAACTTGTCGAGGCCGCGTTTTTGCGCCTCTTGGGCCATCAATTCACGCGCCACCAGCTCTTGCTTGAGCGCGGCACGCAACTCGGGCGTGTCTTTTTGACCCTGGGCCACATTGGCCTGGACGTTGCGGTCCATCAGGCGTGCCGCGATAGATACGCCATTGACCACGGCCACGGGGGCGTCGGAAGACTGTACGGCAAAAGAACTCAAAAGACCGGCGCTTAAGCACAAGCACTCAAAAAAACCAAGACGAAAAAAAGTCATTTTTGAACCTTCAAATTCAATGCAATCAACACATAAGCATAGCGCTTATTCGTGGCTTAAACTCAGTCACCATGAACACCACCGCCCAGCCACTTCAACGCCCTGTCCGCAGACAGTACGAAGACTTCATGCGCCACGTCTACACGACAGGCGTGCAAAAAGGCGACCGCACCGGCACCGGCACGCGCAGCGTGTTTGGCCACCAAATGCGGTTTGATTTGAACGAAGGCTTTCCGCTGGTCACCACCAAAAAGGTGTTTTTGCGCGCCATCATCGTGGAGCTGCTGTGGTTTTTGCGCGGCGACAGCAATGTGAAATGGCTGCAAGAGCGTGGCTGCACCATCTGGGATGAATGGGCCCGCGAAGATGGCTCACTCGGCCCGGTTTATGGCGTGCAATGGCGCAGCTGGCCCACGCCCGGCGGCGGCCACATCGACCAGATTCAGCAGGTCATGGACACGCTCAAAAACAACCCCAATTCGCGTCGCATCATCGTGAGCGCTTGGAACGTGGCCGAACTGGACCAAATGGCGCTCATGCCTTGTCATGCGTTCTTCCAGTTTTATGTGGCCCCTGCGCAAAACCCCGGCGAAAAAGCCAAACTCAGCTGCCAGCTGTACCAGCGCAGCGCCGACATCTTTTTGGGCGTGCCCTTCAACATCGCCAGCTATGCGTTGCTGACGCACATGGTGGCCCAGCAGTGCGACATGGACGTGGGTGACTTCATCTGGACCGGCGGCGATTGCCACATCTACAGCAACCACCACGAACAGGTTGAGTTGCAGCTGAGCCGCACCCCCATGGCCTACCCGACGCTCAACATCAAACGCAAGCCCTCGTCGATCCTGGATTACGAATTCGAGGATTTCGAAGTGCTGGGTTACGAATGCCACCCGGCCATCAAGGCCCCTGTCGCGGTCTGATGAAGCTGCACCTCATTTATGCCCGAGCCCGCAACGGCGTGATCGGCAAAGACAACCAAATGCCCTGGCACCTGCCCGAGGACTTGGCGCACTTCAAGCGCGTCACGCTCGGTCAGCCGGTCATCATGGGCCGCAAGACCTGGGACTCGCTGCCTGCGCGTTTTCGACCGCTGCCAGGGCGATTGAACATCGTCGTCACACGCCAAAGTGACTGGCGTTCCGAAGGCGCACTGCGCGCCAACTCGATCGAAGACGCCATGCGCCTGTGCAGCGATGTACCCGATGCCTGGATCATGGGCGGTGCCGAGATTTACCGCCAAGCTGAGCCCCTGGCCAGCACGGCGGTGGTGACCGAGATCGATGCAGACTTTGAAGGCGACGCCTTCGCGCCCGAACTGGGCGCCCAGTGGCAAGAGGTGCAACGCGAACAGCACACCACGAATAGCGGCTTAGGCTTTGCTTTCGTCACCTACCAACACAACATCAAGCCATGAAAATTGCCACCTGGAATGTGAACTCCTTGTCCGTGCGTCTGCCGCAAGTGCTGGACTGGCTGGCCGCCAACCCGACCGAGGTGCTGGCTATACAAGAACTCAAGCTCACGGACGACAAATTCCCTGTGGCAGCTTTCACCGAGGCAGGTTACCAAGCCCAGTGGTTTGGCCAAAAAACCTACAACGGCGTGGCGCTGATCTCCAAGGCCGAAGGCGCAGACGTGGTGAAAAACATCCCCGGTTTTGAAGACGACATGTCGCGCGTGATCGCCGCCACCTACCCTGATGGGGCGGGGGGCACGGTGCGGGTGATCGGCGCTTATTTCCCGAATGGCCAAGCACCGGACAGCGACAAGTTTGTCTACAAAATGCGCTGGCTCGATGCCTTGCGCGATTGGGTGCAAAGCGAGATGCAAAAGCACCCGAGCTTGGTGCTCACGGGCGACTTCAACATCACCTTTGACGAACTCGACATGTGGGACCCGGTGGGCCTGGCGGGCACCATCCACTGCACCGTGGCCGAACGTGAAAAGCTGCAAGCCCTGACCGATTTGGGCCTGGCCGACAGCTTCAGGCTGTTTGAGCAGCCCGAGAAAAGCTACAGCTGGTGGGACTACCGCGAGTTCGGGTTCCGCCGCAACCGGGGCCTGCGCATCGACCACATCTTGATTTCGCAAGCCCTCACAGCACGCGCCAGCGCCTGTGTGATCGACCGTGCCCCCCGCAAAAACGAGCGGCCCAGCGACCACACGCCTGTGGTGCTGACGCTGTCCGCCTGAGCTGCTGACCATCAGGATCAGGGCCCCCTTGCCACGGATCAGGGAGGCACGGTGTGGTGCCAATACCGCCGAGCCCAATCCCTTTCGCAGTGCACCGCCTCGGGTTTTGAGCTGACCCAGCGCGCAGCGCCACAGCGGGTGTTTTCAACCAGCTTTATGCCCAACGCCCTGTAACGCTGAACCACAGGCTCTGCCGGATGGCCGTAGCGGTTGCGGTAGCCGGCTTGAACCACGGCCACTTGGGGCTTCAAGGCTTCGATGAATGGGCCAGTGGACGAAGTTTTGCTGCCATGGTGTGGCACCAAGAGCAGGTTCACGGGCTCAAGGCCAGACGCCACCAAGGCCAACTCTTGCGGGGCCTCAATGTCACCCGCCAACAAAGCCGAGGCTGTGCCATGGCTGATGCGCAGCACACAGCTGAGCGCATTGGGCTTGGTTTTTTTGTCCAGCGGCATGCCAGTGGCTTGCGCAGGCGGATGAAGGACCTCAAAAAGCACCCCATCCCAGACCCAGGATTGCCCGGCTTGGCAGCGCGTCCAGCCCGGCCGCAGGCTGTGCAAAGGGTGGCCATCTTCCAATGAAGACCACAGCGATGCCTGCGGCTGCATGGCCAGCACCGCCGCCGCGCCCCCGGTGTGGTCGCTGTCTCGATGACTGAGCATCAAGGTGTCAATGCGCTCGCCCATCTGCGCAAGCAAAGGCACCAACACCCGGTGCCCCGCATCACTTTCGGGCGAATAACTTGGCCCCGCGTCGTACAGCAAGCTGTGCTGTGCGGTGCGCACCAGCACTGCGTTGCCCTGGCCCACATCAGCGGCCAGCAACTCGAAAGTGCCCGCCTCAGGTCTGGGCGCTTGCCAAAAAAGAACGGGCCACAGCAGCGGCAGGCAGAGCAACTTCCAAGACAAGGG
>JBIKRC010000238.1:0-3966 GCA_044349375.1 Limnohabitans sp. | reverse complement strand
GCCAAGGCGCCGCCAGAGCCGCCTTCGCCAATGATGGTGGTGATGATGGGCACCTCAAGCTGGGCCATCTCGAAAATATTTCGGCCAATGGCCTCGGACTGGCCACGCTCTTCGGCATCGATGCCGGGGTAAGCGCCAGGCGTGTCGACGAATGTGAAGACGGGCAGCTTGAATTTTTCAGCGGTCTTCATAAGGCGCAGGGCTTTGCGGTAGCCCTCGGGCTTGCTCATGCCAAAGTTGCGCAGGGTGCGCTCTTTGGTGTCACGCCCCTTTTGTTGGCCCAGCACCATGCAGGCCTGACCATTGAAGCGGGCGAGACCCCCCACGATGGACAGATCGTCGGAAAAGTGGCGGTCACCGTGCATCTCGACAAAGTCGGTGAAGATGCCGTGGATGTAATCCAGCGTGTAAGGCCGCTCGGGGTGACGCGAGATTTTGGTGACCTGCCAGGGGGTCAGGTCGCTGTAAATGTCTTTGGTCAGTTGCTGGCTTTTCTTGCTCAGCTGATCAATTTCGAGGGTGATGTCCACCGCCGATTCGGTCTGCACATAGCGCAACTCTTCGATCTTGGCTTCGAGTTCGGCAACGGGTTGCTCAAAATCGAGAAATGTTTTTTTGGCCAAGTTTGACTCCTCTGTTCAGGTTCCGGGTGGACGCGGTGTCCAGCCCCTCAATACGCCACCGGCACAGGGTCCAGTGAGCGCCAAATATACCAAGTTGCCACGGTCGAATACGGGCTCCAGGCCTGAGCGACCTCGCGGGCGTCGCTGCGGCTGACGGGCTCGCCCGAAAAATAGTTGCGGCTGATGCCGTTGATCAAACCCACATCATCGAGCGGCAGTACATTGGGCCGCAGCAGGTGAAAGATCAGGCACATCTCTGCCGTCCAGCGGCCAATGCCGCGAATCGCCACCAGCTCATCGATGATGGCCTCGTCGTCCATCTCTTGCCAGGCCTGCACATGAACCGCACCCGAGCTGAAGTGCACCGCCAGATCGACCAAGTACTCCACCTTGCGCGCCGACAAACCCGCCGCCCGCATGTCGTCCACCTTGAGCTTGAGCACGGCAGCAGGCGACATCCGTTTGGGCAATGCCGCAAAACGGTCCCATACCGACTGTGCGGCCTTGACCGAAATTTGTTGACCCACGATGGAACGCGCCAAGGTCACAAAAGCATCCCCCCGGGTTTCCAGAATGGCATCGCCAAACTGGGGGATGAGCTTTTTCATGACCCGGTCTTTTTTGGCCAGGTGCGC
This sequence comes from Limnohabitans sp., assembly GCA_044349375.1. Lineage (GTDB taxonomy): Bacteria > Pseudomonadota > Gammaproteobacteria > Burkholderiales > Burkholderiaceae_C > Limnohabitans_A. The sequence continues at coordinate 2,708 of JBIKRC010000238.1, read as the reverse complement.
GCACGCCTCGGCCCAATAAGCGGGCGTGACAGGGATCACCTCAAGGCTTGAGCTGATCGTCATGGCGCCGACTCCCAGGTCGTGCCGGCGGCCGAGTCTTTCAGCACGATGCCTTGCGCCAGCAAATCGTTGCGGATGCGGTCGGCTTCGGCAAAATTCTTGGCCTTTTTGGCGTCTGCCCGGGCCTGGATCTGGGTCTGAATGGCGGCATCGTCCAAGCCTGCACCCGCTTGCAGGTAAACCGTGGGGTCGGTTTGCAGCAAACCCAGCAAGCCCCCCAAAGCCTTGAGCAAACCCGCACGCTCGGTGGAGCCATTGCGGTTGACTTCGCCCGCCAATTCGAACAACACGGCCACAGCTTCGGGCGTGCCAAAGTCTTCGTCCATGGCGGCCTTGAACCGGGCGGCCATGGGCTCAGCCCAATCCAGCTTCACGTCAGCCGCCGGCACGCTTTGCAATGCGGTGTACAGGCGCCTCAGGGCCCCTTTGGCATCGTTCAGGTGCACATCGCTGTAATTGAGCGAGCTGCGGTAGTGGCTGCGAACGATGAAAAAACGCACGGTCTCGGCGTCAAACTCTTGGAGTACATCGCGGATGGTAAAGAAGTTGCCCAGGCTCTTGGACATCTTTTCGTTGTCCACATTGATGAAGCCGTTGTGCATCCAAAAGCGCGCCAGGGTCTGACCGTTAGCGCCTTCGCTTTGGGCAATCTCGTTTTCGTGGTGCGGAAACTGCAAGTCAGCCCCGCCGCCGTGGATGTCAAAAGTCTGGCCCAACAGCTCGCAGGCCATGGCCGAGCACTCAATGTGCCAACCAGGGCGGCCCGTGCCAAAGGGGCCGGCCCATTTGACGTCTTCGGGCTCGGTGGGTTTGGCGCTCTTCCAAAGCACAAAGTCCAGCGGGTCTTGCTTGTCCGTCTCCACGGCCACGCGCTCACCGGCATTGAGCTCGTCAAGAGACTTGCCCGACAACTTGCCGTAACCTGGAAACTTGCGCACCGAGTAGTTCACATCGCCGTTGCCCGCTCGGTAGGCCAAGCCTTTTTGCTCCAGCGTGCCGATCATGCTCAGCATTTGGGGCACGTAGTCAGTCGCCCGGGGCTCGTGCTGGGGGCGCTCAATGCCCAGCGCATCGGCATCCTGGTGCAGCGCATCGATCATGCGGTCGGTCAAACCGCGGATGGTTTCGCCGTTTTCCAGAGCGCGTTTGATGATCTTGTCGTCGATGTCGGTCACGTTGCGGACATAAGTAACCTGGTAACCACTGGCCTTGAGCCAGCGCTGCACCACGTCAAAGGCGATCATCGAGCGGGCATGGCCCAGATGGCACAGGTCATAGACCGTCATGCCGCAGACGTACATGCGCACATGGCCAGGATCGGCGGGTGAAAACTCGGAAACAGCACGGCTGAGCGTGTTGAAAATGCGCAAACTCATGTCAAATCGAAAAAATAGCAGTCAACAAAAGCCGCTTGGGCGCTGCGAACCTGTGACGGCAACTCAGACGACGGCGGTAAATCGGCTCAAAAAACCAGCGCGCACGGGGCTGGCGGCACCTTTCGGCAAGCGGAAAACAGCGAGGGGCTCCGCTACAATGACCAATCAGTATATCCCCGAGCCAAGGCCTCTGGTGCTCTTTTTGAGCCGGCCTGCGTCACCCCCAGCGGCTCGGGTGCGTCTTTTTTCACCCCCCCTATTTCTTTGGGTACGCATGCGAAACTGGCTCGGTTGGATGGCTTTTTGCACCCTGTGGACTTGCAGTCTGGGCGTGCGGGCCGACGTGTACACCGATGTCAACGCATTGGTCCTAAGCGGCCAATGGGCGCAAGCCCAGGCCCTGGCAGATGCCCGCCTGAAAACCGTGCCCACCGACCCGCAAATGCGCCTGCTGCAAAGCCATATCCAGACCGGACTGGGCCAAACCCAGGCGGCCATGGACACGCTGCGCGCCCTGACCCAGTCTTTCCCCGAATTGCCCGAACCGCACAACAACCTGGCGGCGCTGCTGGTGCGCGAAAACCGCCACGACGAGGCGCTGGCCGCCTTGCAAGCGGCCCTCAGGGCGCGGCCCGACTACGCGCTGGCCCTGGAAAACCTGGGCGATCTGCATCTGGCGATGGCCGCACAGGCCTTCGCGCGCGCTCGGCTCGTCACACCCACCCAATCCCGCTTGCAGACCAAACAAGAGGGTGCCGAACGGGTGATGCGCACCCCCTGATACAAGCACCATCGCTTGCCTCTTTATTTCACCCTGTACACAACAGCCCACTCACATGACACTTTTGAAACCCCACAACCGCTGGATCGCCCTGGCTCTGAGCATGTGCCTGCTTGCGCCTTGGACCGCACAGGCCCAAAACAACACCCCACCATCGAGCGCCAGTGCGAGTACACCATCCAGCCCCCAAAAAGTGCGCATCAGCACCTCCATGGGTGACATCGAAGCCGAGTTGTATGCCGACAAGGCCCCCAAAACTGTGGCCAACTTTTTGCAGTACGTGAACGAAAAACATTACGAGGGCACGATTTTTCACCGCGTGATTGCCGGCTTCATGGTGCAAGGCGGCGGCTTCGATGCCCAATACAAAGAGAAAAAAACCCGCGCACCGGTCCCACACGAGGGACGCCAGGCACTGGCTGGGGGCCTGAAAAACACCACCGGCACACTGGCCATGGCCCGCACCAACGACCCGCAATCGGCCACCGCGC
>JBIKRC010000237.1:0-3976 GCA_044349375.1 Limnohabitans sp. | reverse complement strand
GGCCCCGCCAGCCCCTTGGCCAGCGCCAGCCAAGCCATGCGCGCTTATGCCAGCAACATCACCCACATGGGCGACAGCGGTGCCGGCCAAGCCACCAAACTTTGCAACCAGACCATTGTGGCGAGCACGGTGGCCGCCATTGCTGAAGCCGTGGGTCTGGCGCACCGCAACGGCATCGACTTGAATCAACTGGCCAAAGCCCTGCAAGGCGGCTGGGCCGACTCCAAACCACTGCAAGTTTTTGTGCCCCGCATGATTTCGCCCAGCCAACCCTCGATTGGGGCTTTGTCCACCATGCTCAAAGATGTGGACACCGTGATGAAGGTGGCGCAAAGCAGCGGCGCGCCCATGCCGGTCATGGCCACCGTGCAGCAGCAACTGCGTGCAGCCCACGCTGCGGGCTTGGGCGAAGCAGAACTATCGGCCTTGATCTGCTTGGTCTGGCCAGAACAACGCTCGGCGTTCTGACCCGCGAGCGCCTTGTCAAGCCTCGCCCGGCTTGGCAGTACCCACCATGTGCATCACCCGCTGCGGGTACGGGATTTCGATGCCATGCGCCTGCAGCGTTTTGAGGATCGCCAGATGGATGTCTGACTTGAGGCTCCCAGGCCCGGTGTCCGAGTCATCAAACCAATAGTTCACGGTGAATTCCAGCCCATCAACGCCAAATGCCGATAAAGCCACCAAAGGCGCCGGTTCGGCCAACACTTTGGGGTGTGCCTGACAGGCTTGCAACAGCCAGGCCATGACATCGTCTACGGGGGCGGCGTAAGCCACCGTCACCGTGGTCGACTGTGCGATCTTGGAGTCGGTCAAAGACAAATTTTCCACCCGCTGGGTGATCAGCATTTCGTTGGGCACGATCGACTCTCGCCCGTTCGACGACCGGATGACGGTGTAACGGGCCTTGATGTCGGTGATGCGGCCTTCAAAACCATCCACCTTGACGTTGTCCCCAATGCGCATGCTGCGCTCGGCCAGGATCACAAAGCCGCTGACGTAGTTGGAAGCCAGCTTTTGCAAGCCAAAACCAATGCCCACGCCGACTGCTCCGCCCAGCACCGACAAAGCGGTCAGGTCAATGCCCACCGACGACAGCGCCAGCAGCAAGCCCACAAACATAAGCAAGGCCCGCACCGTGTTGCTGATGACCTTGCGCAGCGACAAATCACTGCCCGTGGCCGATTTGAGCAAGCGAGCCTCCAAGGCCGCAGAAATCCAAAGGGTCACGATCAAGACCAAGCCTGCTGTCAATGCACCTTCGAGCAAAGTGCGCACAGACAACATGGAGCCGCCCACCTTCCAGCGGATCTGATCCAACTCATCCAGGATCAAAGGCAATACGCCCGTGACCCACAACACCACCGCCAACCAAGCGATCCAGGAAATCGTGCGCTCCAACACCCGCACAAATGGCGCTTCGTTGAATGCCACCTGCAAAACCTTAACCCCCAAACGAATCACCGCCAACGAGATGCACACCGGCAACAAGATGGCGAACATCGGGGCCAGCTGGGCGTCGGTCATCAAGGTACGCGCCACAAAGGTCAAGCCCATTAAAAACGTTGGAAACAAAACCCCGTCAATCAGGCGCTTGCCCAGCAAAACCGACAAGTCCTGTTCTGCGAATATTTTGCGAATGCCCCAAACGATGACCCAAGAGCACAGCACACAAACCGCAAATGCCATCAGCACTTGAAGCGACTCGGCGCGGGCCAAGGCACCCAGCCATGCCATGGGATCGGCAATGTTCAACGATTTCATGCCCGCCATGAAGGTGCCCTTTTGTCGATGAAGGCCTGAACGCCCTCTTGCGCCACCTCATGCACCATGTTGCAAGCCATGGTCTGGCCCGCCAACTGGTAAGCCGCCTCGATGCCCATCTCGCGTTGTTGGTAGAACAAGGCTTTGCCTATGCGCACTGCCTCACGCGGTTTGGACAGGATGGCATTCACCAGCTCATCGACCTGCGCATCCAGCGCAGCCGCTGCACACACACGGTTCACCAGCCCCCGGCTATGGGCCTCTGCGGCCGAAATGAAGCCCCCTGTGAGCAGCATCTCCATGGCTTGCTTGGCGTGCATATTGCGCACCAGCGGCACGCTGGGCGTGGCGCAAAACAAACCGACATCGATGCCGTTCACCCCAAAAGTGGCGCTGTCTGCCGAAACGGCCAAATCGCATTGCGCCACCAGCTGGCAACCCGCCGCCGTCGCCAAGCCTTGCACGCGGGCGATCACGGGCACCGGCAGTTTCTGGATCGTCAGCATCATGCGGCTGCATTGGGCAAAGAGTTGTTGGTAATAAGCCAGCTCGGGCTGGGCCCGCATTTCTTTCAGGTTGTGCCCAGCGCAAAAAGCTTTGCCCGCCGCGCCCAGCACCACCACGCGGGCCTGCTCGTCTTGCGCGATCGCATTCAGGGCTTGCTGCAAAGCGGCCAGCATGGCCTCGCTCAAAGCATTGAAGCTCGCGGGGCTGTTGAGGGTCAGCCGGTGTACGCCGCGCGCATCGCGTTCGTGCAGCAGCAGGTCGGTCGGTTGGGGGTCGGTGGAATCGGTCATGCCCCGATTGTGCCCAAACCCAACACTCACACGTCAGCCAGCACGCGCAAATGCGCTTCTACACTGCGCCCCAGCGCACTCAGGTTGTAACCGCCTTCGAGGCAACTGACGATGCGGCCTTGGGCATAACGCAGCGCCACGTCCTTGATGCGCTGGGTGAGCCACGCGTAATCCTGCTCCACCAGCCCCATCTGGCCCAAGTCGTCTTCGCGGTGGGCATCAAAACCCGCGCTGATGAAAATCAGCTCGGGCCGGTGCGCCTCCAGTCGCGGCAGCCACAGCATGTCCACCAACTCCCGAATGTCCATGCCCCGGGTGTAGGCGGGCACAGGCAAGTTGACCAAATTGGCGGCTTGAGATGTCGAGCCGCCTTCCGGGTAAAACGGATGCTGAAAAAAACTCACCATCAAGATGCGCTCGTCTCCCGCCACGATGTCCTCGGTGCCGTTGCCGTGGTGCACATCAAAGTCGACAATCGCCACCCTCTTGAGGCCATGGCGCTCCAGGGCGTATTTGGCAGCGATGGCCACGTTGTTAAAAAAGCAAAAGCCCATGGCCTTGTCACGGCAAGCGTGGTGACCCGGCGGGCGCACCGCGCAAAAGGCGTTCTCCAACTCTCCGGCCAGCACGGCATCGGTGGCATCCAGCGCCGCACCCGCCGCGGCCAAAGCCGCATCCCAAGTGTGAACATTGATCATCGTGTCGGGGTCCAGGCTGGTGTGCCTGGGCCCCCCGGCCGCCATGTCTTCGCGCAAGGCATCGCCCAAACCACGCAAAGCCGCCACATGCATGCGGCCGTGGGCCAGCTCGATATCGGCCAAAGAGGCAGGGGTGGCCTCGCGCCTTTGCAGCGCCATGTCCACGCCGCTGATCAGCAAGCGGTCTTCGATGGCCCCCAAGCGCTCCGGGCACTCCGGGTGACCCGCGCCCATTTCATGCTGCCAACAAGCTGGATGGGTGAAATAACCTGTCGCGCCCATGAATGTGTCTTCCCGATTTATCACAGCCTACAAGGCTGTTGTTTTTGAAGAATTGATCTGCTTTTTTATGGGTTCCAGCTTAGCACGGACGCGCGCAGGCGGCGTTTAAACTCACGGCAATGAAAGCGTCCAAGACCTGCCCCGAAATGATCCAAAACAAGCCTTATCCAAGATGGATGCCCACAGGCTTGGCCCTGCTGGTGTGCGCATTGACGGCCCTGGCGCCCATCACCGCGCTGCCCGCTCAAGATACCCCCAAGCGCCAAACAGCCAGCAGCCCCCAGCCCGCCAAAGTCAAGCCGCAGCAGCGCCGTCCAAGCAAAACCGCCAAAGCCAAATCCACCCCCTCAGTCAAAAAAGCAGCCGTCGCGGGCATCCCTCTCGAAAGCTCTGCCCAAACCCAAGCATGGGCTGAGGACGCGGCCCAACGCTTGC
>JBIKRC010000236.1:0-3992 GCA_044349375.1 Limnohabitans sp. | reverse complement strand
AGGCCATCGCCACGCTGGACCGATTCATCCGACTGCACCCCACCAGCCCTGCCCTGGACTACGCGATTTACCTCAAAGGCTTGGTCAACTTCAACGACAACCTGGGTTTGTTCGCATTCATCACGCGCCAAGACCTCTCAGAGCGCGACCAAAAGGCCGCGAAAGACTCCTTCGAGGCCTTTCGCGATCTGAGCACACGCTTTCCGGACTCCAAATACACCGTCGATGCTCGCCAGCGAATGACGCACATTGTCAACTCGCTGGCCGCCTACGAAGTGCATGTGGCACGCTACTACGCCAGCCGGGGCGCGCATGTGGCGGCCATCAACCGGGCGCAGCAGGCCATTGCCGACTACCAGGGCGTGCCTGCCCTCGAGGAAGCCCTGGCTATATTGATCAGCTCTTACAAGGCGATGGGCATGGCAACGCTGAGCAACGATGCCAAGCGTGTGCTGCAAATCAGCTTCCCGAAGTCGGCGTTTTTGCTCACCGATGGCGCAGAGGTCAAGCGCTCGAGTGGCTGGCGTCTGTGGTGAGCTGACGCAGCGCTTCCATAAAAGCCGCGTGGTCGTCCAAGCGGCGCATGGCGGGCAAACCCCGCACCAAGCGCCGGCCATAGGACATGGTGCTCAGGCGGTTGTCGCACACCACCAAAATGCCGCGATCGGTTTCGCTGCGAATCAAGCGCCCTGCCCCTTGTTTGAGTGACACCGCCGCTTCGGGCAGAGCGTGGTCGGCAAAAGCGCTCTTGCCCTGCTGCGTGATGCGCTGGCTGCGCGCCTCAAACAGCGGGTCGCCGGGGGGCGGAAAAGGCAGCTTGTCGATGACCACCAATTGCAGCGCATCACCGGGCACATCGAAGCCCTCCCAAAATGAGGCCGAAGCCACCAGCACGCAACCCATGCGGCCTTGCGCGTCACCGTGCCCTCCCCCCTCGCGAAAACGCTCCATCAAGCGTCGCTTGGGGCTTTGGCCCTGCACCAGCACCTCGACGCCGCCCTCGCATTGCGCTTGCAGTTGCTCGCCAATGCTGCGCATCGCGTTCAAGGTGGTGGTCAACACCAGGGTTCGACCGCCCAAAATCGCCAGTGCCTCCAGCACCAAAGCGGCCACTTGTTGGGCATGGCCCGGGGCACCCGGGCGAGGCAGGTGCGGCGGCACATACAAAGCCGCTTGCTGCGCATAGTCAAAGGGGCTGTTGACCTGCATGACCTCGGCCGAGCTCAGGCCGCAAGGCTCGGTGAACCAACGCAAGCTCGGCTCGTCGCCCAAAGTGGCCGAAGTGAAAATCCAGGCCCGCTGACCCACACCCGCCGCAGGTCCTGCCGGCGCATGCCCTGCCGACGCAGGGTGGCTTGCAGCGTGTCGCGGATCCCCCGCCATCAAGGCCTCAAAAGAGTCGGTGTCAACGGGCAACTCGGTCTCGGCATCGGGTTGCGGTGTCACTGACACAGGACGGGTCAGGGCAAAAAAGGCCTGCGCAATGTCCAAGGGCGACTCGATCAGGCGCAGCTGCGCACTCACCTCGGCCCAGCGCACACCCTCGGGGTTGGGTGTGTCGGCAAACAAGGCAGCGCGCTGCATCAGCTCGCGGGTGCGCTCGCCCAGTCGCTGAAAATCAGGGGCCAACTCGCTGACCATCTCCAGACCATTTTGCAAATGGGTCAAAGCCTGCGTCACCGCCTGCAACGCAGCGTCCCATTCGCTGGGCTCCACGCCTTCGGGGTGTTGGCCGCTCCAGCGCAGGCGCACCGAGCCGCGGTGCATGCCCGCCGCCAAGCGCCAATCGCGGGCGGCTTTTTCCAATTGGGCCGTCAAACCCTGCCAATCGACCAGGCCACGCGCCAACTGCAAACCGGTGGCCAGAACGTCGCGCACCAGTTCGTGCAACTGCACCGTGGACAGTTGCTGGCCCAAAAAATTCACCCCAATCTCGTTGAGCTGGTGGGCCTCATCAAACACGGTCACGCGCACGGTGGGCAGCAACTCGGCCACACCCGACTCGCGCACCGCCATGTCCGCAAAGAAAAGATGGTGGTTGATGACCACCACGTCCGCGGCCATGGCCTCTTTGCGCGCCAAGTTGACGTGGCAAGCGCGAAAGCGTGGGCAGGTTGAGCCCAGACAGTTGTCGCGTGTGGAGGTGACCAGCGGCCACAACGAGGAGCGCTCGTCCAAACCCGTCAGCTCGGCCATGTCGCCGCTGCGGGTGGATTGCGCCCAGGTCTCGATCTTGGCCAAGGCTTTTTGCGCACCGGGTTGGGCCGATTCGGGGCTGTGCCGGGCTTGCTCCATGCGGTGCAGGCACAGGTAATTGCCACGGCCCTTGAGCAAAGCCACCCGAATGGGCAAACCCAACACCTCTACCAAACGCGGAATGTCGCGAGAAAACAATTGGTCCTGCAGCGCCTTGGTGGCCGTGGACACCAGCGCCCGCTGACCACTCAGCAAGACCGGCACCAGATAGGCGTAGGTCTTGCCCGTGCCCGTGCCTGCCTCCACCACCAACTGGCCGCCGTCTTGCACCGTGCGGCTGACCGCCATGGCCATGTCGGTCTGGCCCTGCCGAGGCTGAAAACCCGGCACGGTTTGCGCCAACACCCCGTGGCTGGACAGGGTTTCGGCCACCCGCTGATCGAGCAAATTCAAGCGGGTTCCTTGGGGGACAACTGCGATTGCAGCTGAACGATCTGGTCACGCAGGACCAAACGGCGTTTTTTCATGCGACGCAAGCTCAGTTCGTCGAGCTGAACGGGCACAGACACGGCTTGGTCAATCCGTGCATCCAGGTCGGCATGCTCGATTTGCCATTCGATCAGCTGGCGTTGGGGAGAGTGCAAATCAACTGACGGTGTCTTGGACACATTGCTGGGGCTGTCTTCGCTCATGGCGCCCCCCGAGTCTCTGATGGCTTACCTTGCAAACGCCGTTCGCGTTGCTCGTTGCGCCACGACCGCTCTTGCGCGTTCAAGGCCAACTCCTGCTGGCGCAAGGGCGTCAACGCCTGTCTTCGGGTGAGCCGCGCATCGCTCAAGCAGACATTGACGGCAAATTTTTGCCAACACGCCGCTTGCTGCATCTGCTCGGCTTGCACGATGGCGCTGCGTTGTGCTGCCAGTGCCTGTCGTTGGCGTGTGATGGCCTCGGGCAGCTCATCCGGGGTGGGGTCCGAAGCCGATGGTGTCTGAGCGTCCAACAAGGGGGGGGCCGGATGCGTCATCGGGGCCGCCAAGGCTTCTGTCTGGACGGTTTGCGCCTGAACGCCCCAGCCCGACAACAGGCTCAGCGCCAAACCGCAACACCCGCTCAAAAAAGCGCGTGTCATGTGAGCTGCGTGTCCACGGTGCGGTGTTCCAACGCCAGAAACTCGCTGGACTGCATCTCATGCAAGCGCGAGACGGTGCGTGGAAACTCGTGTGAAAGAGCCCCGGCGGTGTACAACTGCTCAGGCGCCACGGCCGCCGACAGGATGAGTTTGACCCGGCGGTCGTACAGCACGTCGATCAGCCAGGTGAATCGCCGTGCCTCGGATGCCATGTTGGCCGACATGTGCGGCACGTTGCTCAGCAGCACCGCGTGGTACTGGGTGGCGATTTCCAGGTAGTCGTTTTGCGAACGCGGACCGCCGCAAATGGCGCGAAAGTCAAACCAGACCACATCCCCAGCGCGGCGTTTGGCGGTGATGTCACGCGCTTCGATGTGCAGCACCGGGTCTTCGTCCGGGCCGGTGGCCAGGCGGTTGAAGGCATCGTCCATTTCGCGGTCGGCCTGCTCACCCAAGGGCGAGTGGTAGAGCTTGACCATCTCGAGCGTGCGGCGGCGGTAGTCGGTGCCGTTGTCCACATTCAGCACTTGCATGCGTTGGTTCAGCAAAGCAATCGCGGGCAAGATGCGATCACGGTGCAGGCCATCCGGGTACAGACCGTCGGGCTCAAAGTTGGAAGTGGTGACAAAGCCCACGCCATTGTCAAACAAGGCCACCAGCAGCCGAT
>JBIKRC010000235.1:0-4013 GCA_044349375.1 Limnohabitans sp. | reverse complement strand
AAGGCCAGACCATTGTGTTCATTGACGAGTTGCACACCATGGTGGGCGCGGGCAAGGCCGAAGGGGCCATGGACGCGGGCAACATGCTCAAGCCTGCGCTGGCGCGGGGCGAGTTGCATTGTGTGGGCGCAACCACCTTGGACGAGTACCGCAAATACATTGAAAAAGACGCGGCTTTAGAGCGCCGTTTCCAGAAAATCTTGGTCAATGAACCCACGGTCGAGGCCACGATAGCCATCTTGCGCGGCTTGCAGGAAAAATACGAGATTCACCACGGCGTGGACATCACTGATCCGGCCATCGTGGCTGCCGCCGAACTCAGCCACCGGTACATCACCGACCGCTTTTTGCCCGACAAAGCGATTGACCTCATTGACGAGGCTGCGGCCAAAATCAAGATTGAAATCGACTCCAAACCCGAGGTGATTGACAAGCTGGACCGCCGCTTGATCCAGCTGCAAATTGAACGCGAAGCGGTGCGCAAAGAAAGCGACGAGTCTTCACAAAAACGCTTTGCCTTGATTGAGGAAGAGATCGTTAAGCTGAAAAAAGAAGCCGCTGACCTGGAAGAAATCTGGCGCGCTGAGAAGTCTCAGGCCCAAGGCGGGCAGCAGGTGCGCGAGCAAATCGACCAGCTCAAGCAGCAAATCGAAGAGCTGACCCGCAAGGGCGATTTCAACAAGGTGGCCGAGCTGCAATATGGCAAGTTGCCCGCCTTGGAAAAAATCCTCAAAGAAGTGCAGGCCAAGGAAGCAGCACCCGGTGAAAAATCGGTGCACCGTTTGCTGCGCACCCAAGTGGGTGCCGAAGAAATTGCCGAGGTCGTGTCTCGGGCCACCGGCATACCTGTGTCCAAGATGATGCAGGGTGAGCGTGAAAAACTGCTGCAGATGGAAGAGAAACTGCACCAACGCGTGGTCGGGCAGGATGAGGCCATTGCGGCCGTGGCCAACGCCATTCGCCGCTCGCGCTCGGGCCTGTCCGACCCGAACCGTCCAACGGGTTCGTTCTTGTTTTTGGGCCCCACAGGCGTGGGCAAGACCGAGTTGTGCAAAGCGCTGGCCGGCTTTTTGTTTGACAGCGAGGACCACCTGATTCGCATGGACATGAGTGAATTCATGGAAAAACACTCAGTGGCCCGTCTCATCGGCGCGCCACCTGGTTACGTCGGCTACGAGGAGGGTGGTTATCTGACCGAGGCTGTGCGCCGCAAGCCCTACAGCGTCTTGTTGCTTGATGAGGTTGAAAAAGCCCACCCCGATGTGTTCAACGTCTTGCTGCAGGTCCTTGACGATGGCCGCTTGACCGATGGGCAGGGCCGCACGGTGGACTTCAAAAACACCGTGATCGTGATGACCTCCAATCTGGGTTCTCACTTGATTCAGGCCATGGTGGGCCAGCCTGCCGAGGACATCAAGGACGCGGTGTGGGATGAGCTCAAGGCCCATTTCAGACCTGAGTTTCTGAACCGAATTGACGAAACTGTGGTCTTTCACAGCCTGGATGCACAGCACATCGCCGAGATTGCCGAGATCCAACTGGGCGTCTTGAAGCACCGCTTGGCCCGCATGGACCTGAACTTGAAGGTCAGCCCGGCGGCCCTGTCCGAATTGGCCAAGGTGGGCTTCGACCCGGTCTTTGGCGCAAGACCTTTGAAAAGGGCCATTCAGCAACGGCTGGAAAACCCCTTGTCCAAACTCTTGCTGGAAGGTCGTTTCCCGCCCAAATGCTCCATTGAGGTGTCGGTCGACCCGGTGCATAACCCGGGGCAATTCGAGTTCAAGGTGACCGACAACGCAGCTTAATCTCCATGGCGGTGCAGGCCCTGCTTGCACCGCTGTGACAGACAGGTTTCGGGGCCTTTGGGCACAATGGGGGATGACTTCAAAAATTGCTGGCCACCTGCTTGTTGAATGCCTTCTGGCCCAAGGCGTCACCCATGCTTTCGGGGTGCCCGGAGAGAGTTACCTGGCGGTGCTCGATGGCTTTCATCTTTACCGCGACCAACTCACTTTTGTGACCTGCCGCCAAGAGGGCGGGGCTGCCTTCATGGCCGAAGCCCAAGGCAAGCTCACCGGTCGGCCCGGGATTTGTTTCGTCACGCGCGGCCCCGGGGCCACCAACGCGTCGATCGGCGTTCACACCGCGTTTCAGGATTCCACGCCCATGGTGCTGTTTGTCGGCGACGTGGCCAGCGACACCCGAGACCGCGAAGCCTTTCAGGAAATGGATTACACCCATTTTTTTGGCCCCTCGACCAAAGGCATGGCCAAGCGGGTGGAGCGCGTGGACGATCCTGAGCGTCTGCCCGAATACGTGGCCCGTGCTTTTGCCACCGCCATGAACGGGCGGCCCGGCCCGGTGGTCTTGGTATTGCCCGAAGACATGCTGATCCGGCCCGTGAAGGCAAAAGCCTTGGCACGCGTGGAGCCTGTTCAGGCTTGGAGCGACCCAGGGGCCCTGCGCAATCTGCGCGACATGCTGTTGGCGGCCCGCAAGCCCTTGGTCATTGCAGGTGGCGGTGGCTGGACACCGCAAGCCGCCCAAGCCTTGCAACGCTTTGCCGAAAACTGGCAACTGCCTGTGACCAATGCATTCCGTTTTCAGGACACGTTTGACAACCACCACCCGTTGTATGCCGGTGATGTGGGCATTGGCATTGGTCCAGGCTTGGCGCAACGCGTGCGCGATGCTGATCTGATTGTGGCCATCGGTCCACGCTTGGGTGAAATGACCACCGGGGGCTATACCTTGCTGCAGGCCCCTAAAACACGTCAAAAACTGGTGCACATCCACGCCAGTGCCGAAGAGCTCAACCGGGTCTACCAAGCCGATTTGGCCATCAACGCCACCATGAACGCGGCCGCCCGCAGCCTTGAAGTCTTGAGTGCGCCCACCGAGTTGCCTTGGGGCGATTGGACGCAAGCCGCGCACAACGATTACTTGGACAACCTCAAGCCACAGACATTGCCCGGCGACATCGACATGCCCGCCATCGTGGCCACACTGCAAAAACATTTGCCAGCAGACGCCGTGTTGACCAATGGCGCTGGCAATTTCGCCAGTTGGATCCACCGTTTTTACAAGCACCACGGCTTGGTCAAAGGCCACAAAACTCAGTTGGCCCCCACGGTGGGCGCCATGGGATATGGCGTGCCAGCCGGGATTGCGGCCAACTTGTTGACCGGGCGCTTGGCTTTCACGATCGCTGGTGATGGCGACTTTTTAATGAACGGCCAAGAGTTGGCCACGGCGGTGCAACACGGCGGCAAAAGCATCATCGTGTTGCTGAACAACGGCATGTACGGCACCATTCGCATGCACCAAGAGCGCGAATATCCCAACCATGTGACGGGCTCGAAGCTGCAAAACCCCGACTTTGCCGCTTTGGCTGCGGCTTATGGTTACGTGGGCGTGCGCATCGAGGAAACCGAAGCCTTTGAGCCGGCGCTGCTGGCTGCATTGGCCCGACCTCAGGGCACTCTGATTGAGGTCATGCTCGATCCAGAGGTGATCTCTACACGCGGGACCTTGAGTGCCATCACGCAAGCCGCTTTGAACCGCCAAATCCCCACTTGATAGCCAAGATTGGAAGTTCGTCCGGCCTTGGCGATCTGACCGTTGATCCATAAAAAAACCCGCCGAGGCGGGTTTTTTTGGTTCAAGCGACTGAATTACTTCAGGTGCTTGCCGATCAGGCCAGCCATTTCGAACATGGTGACTTGCGCCTTGCCGAAAACTGCCTTGAGCTTGTCATCGGCGTTGATGGCGCGACGGTTCACGCTGTCTTGCAGCTTGTGTTTCTTGATGTAGACCCACATTTTGCTGACCACTTCGGTGCGTGGCAGAGGGGCAGCGCCCACCACGGCAGCCAGAGCGGCGCTTGGTGTCAGTGCCTTCATGAAAGCAGGGTTAGGGGTGCGCTTGGTAGCAGGAGCAGCCTTTTTGGCGGGTGCTTTGGCAGCCACCTTTTTAGCCGGTGCAGCCGCTTTTTTGGCGGGTGCAGCCTTGGT
>JBIKRC010000234.1:0-4015 GCA_044349375.1 Limnohabitans sp. | reverse complement strand
TGCGGACAAGGGCTGAATGCCCCACCACAAGCCACCATGAGGGTCCAACTCCCAAAAATGGCGGAAACCAGGGGCATTGACCACCATGTAAAAAATCGTCACCCCCAAACCCGACAGCATACCCAGTACCACCGCCGCACGATGCACCCGCTGCCAGGCCATCCCCAGCACCATGCCTGGAAAAAAGGCGGATGCAGCCAGCGAAAAAGAGGCTGACACCAAGGCCAGGATTTCTGCGGGCTTGAAAGCCGCCACCACCGCCGCCAGCATGGCCACCGCCAGCAAAGCGAACTTGGACAGGATCACCCGCCCTTCCGAAGACTTGGGACCATTGACGCCATTGGGCTGCATGTCGCGCACCAAAGCATTGCTGATCGTCAACAGCAAACCATCGGCTGTCGACAAAGCGGCTGCCAGCCCGCCGGCTGCCACCAAGCCAGACACCACAAACGGCATCCCGCCCAATTCGGGCGTGGCCAACATGATCATGTCTGCCCCAAGTTTGAGCTCACCCAGTTGCAAAATGCCGTCGCCGTTGACGTCCGAAAACGACAACAAGGCCGAGTCCAACCTGGCCCACTGCGCCATCCAGCTGGGCAAATCGGCAAAGCTGCTGCCCACCAAGGTATTGAGCACCTCGAACTTCACCAGCACAGCCAAAGCGGGCACGCTGAGGTAAATCAGGCCGATGAAAAACAATGACCAGGCCACTGAGCTGCGCGTCTCGGACACCGAGGGCGAGGTGTAAAAGCGGGTCAACAAATGCGGCAATCCTGCCGTGCCTATCATCAGGCAAAACACCAAGGCCAGGAAATTCAAGCGCGACTCGCTGAACAATTTCTCTTGGGCCAGCCCGCCATCGGGTTCCCCGGTGAAAGCCTGCGTGTGCGGTGGCATGCCGCCCAAAGGCCGCGCACGCTCCAGGTTGTCGTGCTTCGCACGGGTCCACAACTCGCGCGCAGCAGAGGCTTCGTGCGGCACAGCCAGCAGCTCACGGCGGACTTGGGCAATGGTGGCGAAGTCGGCCCCCTGCGCTTTGAGCAAGCGGATTTTTTCCTCCAATTCCTGTCGCAGATCGACCATGGCCGCGTCCACATCTTGCAAGCGTTCAGCATAGAGTTTGGCCCGCTGAGCGTATTCGCGGCGCACTTCCAGCTCGGCCGGGTCATCCATGAGCCGCTTTTCAATGCTGGCAATGGCCGAAAGCTGCGCACCATAGACCCAAGGTGCCACAGGGTTGCCCAGTTGTTTGTAAGCCAGCCAAGACACCGGAATGAGAAAGGCCAACAGCAGCATGATGTACTGCGCCACCTGGGTCCAGGTGATGGCCCGCATCCCGCCCAGAAAAGAGCACAGTAAAACACCACCCAAGCCCAACAAAATACCGATCTCGAATTGCACACCGGTCAGCCGCGATGCGATCAAGCCAATGCCATAAATTTGGGCGACCACATAGGTGAATGAACACAACACCGAGGCCAGTGCAGCAATCACCCGTGGCCAGCGACCGCCATAGCGCTGGTCGAAGTAGTCGGGCAAGGTGTACAAGCGCATGGCACGCAATTGAGGTGCAATCAACAAGGCCACCAGACAAAAACCGCCAGTCCAGCCGATCACATAGGCCAAGCCACCGGGCTGGTTGCCGCTGCCGGAAAAGCCTTGCAGGTACAGCGCCCCCGCCAGACTGATGAACGAGGCCGCGCTCATCCAGTCTGCCGCTGTGGCCATGCCGTTGTACATGGCCGGGATGCGCCGACCGGCCACGTAATACTCGTCCTCGTTCGTGGTTCTGCCCGCGATTCCAATCAGCGCATAGATCATGACCGTACTGAACAGAAAGATCGGGCCGATCAAGTTGCGCGACAGGCCTGAGCGCTCAGCCCAGGCCATCACCCCGATCAAACTCAGAAGAAAAACAACGTAAATCAGGACGTTGCGGTGCAGTCGCCAGCGGTAAGCCGAAGACATGGCGACGTCAAGGGGTTGGCTCATCGCCTGGTCCTGATCATGTTTAGACCTCGGGGTCAGCGCCCCAGATTCGTCCAAGTCTCGATAACGGTGTCCGGGTTCAACGAGATCGAGCTGATCCCTTGGTCCATCAACCAATGCGCAAAGTCCGGATGATCTGATGGGCCTTGACCGCAAATACCAATGTATTTGCCTTTGGACAAGCAAGCCTTGATGGCTTGAGAAATCAAGGCCGTCACGGCAGGATCACGCTCGTCAAAATCAGCGGCCAAAAGCGGCATGCCAGAGTCGCGGTCCAAACCCAAAGTCAGCTGAGTCAGGTCGTTCGAACCAATCGAGAAACCATCGAAAAACTCAAGAAACTGCTCCGCGAGGATGGCGTTGCTCGGCACCTCGCACATCATGATCAACTTGAGCTCGTTTTCGCCCCGGCGCAGACCTTGGCTGGCCAGCAGTTGCGTGACCTTCTCGGCCTGCCCCAAGGTGCGCACAAAGGGCACCATGATCTGCACATTAGTCAGGCCCATCTCGCCTCGTACCCGCTTGAGGGCTTCGCACTCCATGGCGAAAGCCTCGCCGAAATCTGCGCTGATGTAGCGCGCAGCACCCCGAAAACCCAGCATCGGGTTTTCTTCTTCCGGCTCGTAGCGGCTGCCCCCAATCAGCTTGCGGTATTCGTTGCTCTTGAAGTCCGACAGTCGCACGATGACCGGCTTGGGCCAGAAGGCAGCGGCAATGCTGGCCACGCCTTCGGCGACCTTGTCAACATAAAAAGCGCGGGGGGAGGCGTGGCCACGGGCCACCGACTCCACAGCTTTTTTCAGGTCAGCATCGATGGCGGGATAGTCTAGGATGGCCTTGGGATGCACGCCAATGTTGTTGTTGATGATGAACTCCAGACGGGCCAAGCCCACGCCGGCATTGGGCAGCTGGGCAAAGTCAAAGGCCAATTGGGGATTGCCCACATTCATCATGATCTTGGTCTTGATCTCGGGCAAAACGCCGCGCTGGATCTCGCTGATTTCGGTTTCGAGCAGCCCATCGTAAATGTGACCGGTATCGCCCTCGGCGCAGCTGACGGTGACCAGACTGCCTTCGGTCAATTGCTCAGTGGCATTGCCACAACCAACCACTGCAGGAATGCCCAGCTCGCGAGCAATGATGGCAGCGTGGCAAGTGCGCCCGCCCCGGTTGGTCACAATGGCGCTGGCGCGCTTCATCACCGGTTCCCAGTTCGGGTCGGTCATGTCGGTCACCAACACATCGCCCGGCTGAACTTGGTCCATCTCACTGATGTGGTGAACCAGGCGCACCGGGCCGGTGCCAATCTTTTGGCCAATCGCCCTGCCCTCAGCCAAGATGGCGCTTTTGCCTTTGAGTTTGTAGCGCAGCTCGGGCGTGCCTTTGGCCTGACTTTTCACGGTCTCTGGGCGGGCCTGCAAGATATACAGCAAACCGTCGGTGCCATCCTTGCCCCACTCGATGTCCATGGGGCGACCGTAATGCTGCTCGATGACCACCGCATAGCGGGCCAATTGCTCGACATCGTCATCGGTCAGGCTGTAGCGGTTGCGCAGCTCGGTGGGCACGTCGGTGGTTTTGACCAGCTTGCCCGAAGCCGCTTTTTCTTGCGCGCTGGCGAACACCATCTCAATGAGCTTGGAGCCCAGGTTGCGACGGATCACGCTGCGCTTGCCGGCTGCCAGCATCGGCTTGTGGACATAGAACTCGTCCGGGTTCACGGCACCCTGCACCACCGTCTCGCCCAAACCGTAGCTCGAGGTGATGAATACCACGTCTTCAAAACCCGACTCCGTGTCGATGGTGAACATGACGCCCGCCGCACCCAAATCAGAGCGCACCATGCGCTGCACACCAGCCGACAAGGCAACATCGGCGTGAGCAAAGCCCTTGTGCACGCGGTAACTGATGGCGCGGTCGTTGTACAAAGAGGCGAACACCTCTTTCATCTTATGAAGAACATCGTCGATACCGACCACGTTCAAAAAGGTTTCTTGCTGACCGGCAAACGAGGCATCGGGCAAAT
>JBIKRC010000233.1:0-4019 GCA_044349375.1 Limnohabitans sp. | reverse complement strand
GGCGCGGCTGTACCACTATTACGACAGCAAAGAAGCCATTTTGTTTGACTTGCTGGACCGCCACACCCAGCGCCTGTTGGCTGTGATCGCGCAAACCGAGGCCACCGCCCAACGCAAGGACTTGAACGAACGCGCCACGCTGCACGAGTTGGTTCGGGCGTTTTTGCAGGAATATGAAACCTCTGCCACCCGCCACGCGGCTTTGCTCAATGACACCCAGTTTTTGAGCGAAGTGCCCGACTCGGCCTTGGGCTCTGCGCCGGTATCCCCGCGTGAGCTGATCCTGAACCGCCAGCGCGACATCGTGGCTGCCATGACCCGTTTCATGAAGCGTGCTTACCCCGAGCGCCTGACCCCCACCAACCAAACGGCCTTGACCATGATGCTGCTGGGCATGATCAATTGGACCTTCACCTGGCTGCGCCCGGGCGGGCCGATCAGCTATGCGGCCTTTGCCGATGAAGTGATTGGCATGCTGGAAAAGGGGCTGGGCTGAGGCCGTTGGACTTCTCCAACGCTCATCATCAGCAGGTGAAGGGAATTGGCCTGGCAACGGGTGGCAAATCGGCTCACCTGCGTATTGCACTGTGGTTTAAATCGCGTCCAGTTCCCGGTGCCGTTTCAGAGTGAGCCAGCGTGTGCCGAAGTTTTGGGCCAGCTGCTCGACCATGAACACCGAGCGGTGTTGCCCCCCCGTGCAGCCGATGGCCACCGTCACATAGCTGCGGTGGTCGCGCTCGATGGCAGGGATCCAGTGCTTGAGGAAACCCTCGATCTGCAATTGCATCTGCAAGAACGCTTCGGACTGGCGCAAATAGGCCTGCACCGGCTCGTCACGTCCCGTCAAAGGGCGAAGCGCGCTTTCGTAATGGGGGTTGGGCAACATGCGCACGTCAAACACATAGTCGGCATCTGTGGGAATGCCGCGCTTGAAGCCAAACGATTCAAACACCAAGGTCAGCTGGGCCGATGGGGCGCTGACCAAGGTCTTGATGTAGGTTTGAAGCTGGGCCGATCGCAGCAAACTGGTGTCGATGACGTGGGCGCGTTCGCGCAAATCCGCCAGCAATTCACGCTCGAAACCAATGGTTTCCATCAAGGCTTTGTCGCTTTGGGGTTTGTCGCCGCCCGACAAAGGGTGTTTGCGCCGCGATTCTGAATAACGGCGTTGCAGCGTGTCGGAGTTCGCGTCCAGAAAAACCGACTTCACCGTCATGCCCATGTCATTCAGCAAACTCATTTGCTCGGGCATCAGGTGCAAAGAATTGGCGCTGCGCACATCGATGGCAATCGCCAGACGCCGCTCTTGGTGTTGCTCTTCGAGCTTGACGAATGGAATCAGCAACTCAGGCGGCAGATTGTCCACGCAGTAATAGCCCGCGTCTTCGAGCGCGTGCAGCGCCACCGATTTGCCAGAGCCGGACATGCCGGTGATCAGGATGATGTCCATGCTCAGCTTTGTGCGGCTTTGCGGCCAACGGGTTGGGGTGTGGGTTTTAGGGGTGGGGTGCCCAGCATTTCGCGGGCGTGGGCCAAGGTGGTGGCAGACAACTTTTCGCCGCCCAACATGCGGGCGATTTCGCTCACGCGCTCTTCGCCATTGACGCCGCGCACCTGGCTGCTGACTTGGCCCTTGGCAGCGGCCTTGCTCACCAGCAGGTGGTGGTCTGCGCAGGCGGCCACCTGGGGCAGGTGGGTCACGGCCAACACTTGGCGGTGTAGGCCCAGTTGCTTCATCAATCGGCCCACGGTTTCGGCCACAGCGCCGCCTACACCCGAGTCCACCTCGTCAAAGATCAGGGTGCCGGCTTCGCCCAGTTCGCTGGTGGTGACCGCAATGGCCAGTGCGATGCGCGAGAGCTCGCCACCCGAGGCCACTTTGCCCACGGGCCGTGGCGTGCTGCCTTCGTGTCCGGCGACCAAAAAACTGACTTCTTCGAGACCGTGCTGTGCGGGCGCGTCCAGGGTTTGCAGCTGCACCTCAAAGCGGCCGCCTTGCATGCCCAGCTGCTGCATGGCGCTGCTGACGGCTTGGGCCAAGGGTTTGGCCGTCTTTTGGCGTTGCTGTGATACGGCTTTGGCTGCCTGCAGGCAAGCTTTGTGGGCAGCTTGTTCGGCTTTTTGCAGGCTGTCCAGGTCGGCTGCGGCATCGAGTTGTGCCAAGTCCTGCCGCCAGGTTTGCAAGCTCAGGGGCAGTTCGGCGGGTGTTTTTTTGTAGCGCCGGGCCAGAGACAGCCACAGGCCCATGCGCTCGTCCAGTTGGGCCAAGTGCTGCGGGTCCAGGTCGGTTTTTCGCAAATAAGTGTGCAGGCTGTGGGCCACGTCTTCGGCTTGGGCCTGCGCAGACACCAGCACATCGGCCAGGGCGTTGAATTCGGACTCGTATTGCCCCAAAGATTGCAGGGTTTGGATGGTGCGGGTCAGCTGGCGCAATGCGCCGCCTTCGCTGTCGCTCTCACCGCCTTCGAGCAAAACCGTGCTCTGGTTGGCCCCGTCAATCAAGGCCTGTGCGTTGGCCAATCGGCTGTGCTGGGTGCTCAGTTCTTGCCATTCGTCCACCTGCGGGTTCAGCTTTTCCAGCTCGCCGATTTGCCAGGCCAAGCGTTCGCGTTCGTTGGCCAAGGTGCTTTGCGACTGTTGGGCATCGGCCAGCGTTTGTTGGGCTTGGCGCCAAGCTTGCCAAGCGGCTTTGAGCGGGCGGGTGTCGGTGCCCGCATAGGCGTCGAGCAAGCCGCGCACAGCATCAGGGCGGGTCAGGCTTTGCCAAGCGTGCTGGCCATGGATGTCCAGCAACTGCTCGCCCAACTCGCGCAACTGCGTGGCGGTGGCGGGGCTGCCGTTGACCCAGGCACGGCTTTTGCCCGCGGTGTCCACCGTGCGGCGCAGCAGCAAATTGGCGCTGGCCTCAAACCCGGCTTCTTCCAGCCATCTCTGAATGGCGGGCGTGGGTTCAAACTCTGCACACACCTCGCAGCGGGTGGCGCCTTCGCGCACCGCTCCCGATTCGGCGCGGGCCCCCAGGGCCAGCTGCAGTGCGTCGATCAGGATGGATTTGCCTGCCCCGGTCTCGCCCGTCAACACACTGAAACCCGTGCTCAGGTCCAGCGCCAATTCGTGCACGATCACAAAGTCGCGCAAGGTGATGTGCGTCAATGCCATGGCTCAATCGCCCCCATTCCAGTGCATTTTTTTGCGCAAGGTGTCGAAATAATTCCAGCCTGCCGGGTGCAAAAAGCGCACCTTGTGCTCGGAGCGATTGACCACGATCCGATCACCCAAAATCAAATCTGCCAACGATTGCATGTCAAAGTTGGCGCTGACATAACGCCCCGCCACGATCTCGATACTGATCTCGCATGACTCGGGCAGCACGATGGGGCGGTTCGATAGGGTATGCGGTGCAATGGGGGCCATGACCCAGCCGCCCATGGCCGGGTGCATCAAAGGGCCACCCACCGACAGCGAATACGCGGTGGAGCCTGTGGGCGTGGCGATGATCAGGCCGTCGGCGCGTTGGTTGGACACAAACCGGCCGTCGACCTCGATCCGCAACTCAACCATGCCCGAGGTGCCGCCCCGGTTGACCACCACATCGTTCATGGCCAGCGCGCTGAACACGCTGCGCTGGTCGCGCATGACGTGGGCTTGCAGCAAGCTGCGGTCTTCTGTTTGGTAATGGCCCTGCAGCATGGGCAGCAACACAGTCTGGTAGCTTTGCAGGGGAATGTCGGTGATGAAGCCCAGCCGCCCCTGGTTGATGCCCATCAGAGGCAGGCCATGGCGGGCCATTTGGCGGCCTATGCCGAGCATGGTGCCATCGCCTCCTATCACCAGGCCCAGATCGCACTGCGCGCCGATCTCGGCCATCTCCAGCACAGGGTACTGGTTCAGACCCGTGTGCGAGGCGGTTTCTTGGTCCAGCACCACATCGCAGCCTTGCCGGGTCAAGAACTGGGCCACGTCGTCCAAAGCGCGGCGTGAACTCTCCAGCGCCCCGCCATGCGCGGTGGTGTGGTATT
>JBIKRC010000232.1:0-4074 GCA_044349375.1 Limnohabitans sp. | reverse complement strand
GCCGCTCAGTAAGGTTTGAAGTAATCGAAGGGCTCCATGCAGGCCAGGCACCGGTAAAGGGCCTTGCAAGCGGTCGAGCCGAAATGGGAGGTTTCGGTGGTGTTGGCCGAGCCGCACTGGGGGCAGTGCACCACCTCGGCTTTGGCCCCGCGCGCTGCAAACTGCACCACGCTGGCCGCCCCTGTGCCGCTGCTGGCGCAGGCGTGCGGCGGGGCGATGCCATAAGCGCGCAGTTTGTCTTTGGCGGCTTCACTCATCCAATCGGTGGTCCAAGCCGGGGCCAGCTGCG
Organism: Limnohabitans sp.; assembly: GCA_044349375.1. Lineage (GTDB taxonomy): Bacteria > Pseudomonadota > Gammaproteobacteria > Burkholderiales > Burkholderiaceae_C > Limnohabitans_A. The sequence goes on along the minus strand of JBIKRC010000232.1, from coordinate 3,785 downwards.
TGACCACGCGGCCTTGCAGGCCGTGGGCTTGCAACAGGGCTTTCACATCGTCCTCAATTTGGCCCATCGCCGGACAGCCGCTGTAAGTGGGCGTGATGACCACTTCCAGACCCGCATCGCCTGCACGCACGTCGCGCAAAATGCCCAGCTCGCGCAAGGTGACCACCGGAATTTCCGGGTCGGTCAAGGCGTCGAGCAGGACCCAAGCGCGGGCCACATCGGCGGCGCTGGGCTTCGAAGTGAGGGCAGACATGGCTTGAACTTACCAGGTGGCTTGTGGGTGGGTGCGGGCCAGGCTTTGCATATCGGCCAACACGAAACCCAGGTGCTCGGAGTGAAGGCCTTGCTTGCCTGTGGGTACAAAGCCGCCGTCGGCTGGACGCTTCAAGGAAGCCTCTTGCAGGGCCTCGTCCACGATCTGGTTCCAGTCGTTTTGCAAGGCGGCCAGGTTGACGCCCGTGCCATTGGCCAGTGCCGCCGATTCGTGGGCGCTGTTGGCCCAAAACTCTTGGGTGTAGGGCAACAATTGGTCGAGCGCCGCTTGCGCTTTGGTGTGGGACTCGTCGGTGCCATCGCCCAGACGCACCAGCCAGTCGCGCGAATGGCGCAGGTGGTAACGCACTTCCTTGAGCGACTTGGCTGCAATGGCGGCCAGTTGTGCATCTTTGGAGTTTTGCAACTGGTCCCAGACCAGCACCATCAGGCTGCTGTACAGAAAGTTGCGCGCCATGGTCATGGCGAAATCACGATCGCCCTGAGCTGTGGCCGACATCAAAGGCGTGTGCGGCAATTCGCACAAGGTGTAGTTGCGAAAATCGGGCACATCGCGGAAATAAGCCAGCGTGTCTTCGGTGGTATCGCCGCCTTGCAGCTCGGCCGCGTGCTGGTACAACATGCGGGCTTGGCCGATCAGGTCCAGGCTGTTGTTGGACAGCGCGATGTCCTCTTCGAGGATGGGGCCGTGGCCACACCATTCGGCGTTGCGCTGACCGAGGATCAGGGCGTTGTCTGCGAGGTGCAAAAGATATTCAGTTGGAGCATTCATCTGCACGCTCACATGTGGCCGACTTCGTCGGGGATTTGGTAAAAGGTCGGGTGGCGGTACACCTTGTCGCTGGCCGGGTCGAAGAACTCGGGCTTGTCGTTGGGCTCGCTGGCCGAGATGTTGGCCGAGGGCACGACCCAGATGCTCACGCCCTCTTGGCGGCGCGTGTAGACATCGCGTGCCATTTGCAGGGCGTGCTCCGAATCGGATGCGTGCAGGCTGCCGCAGTGCTTGTGCTCAAGACCTTGCTTGGAGCGAACAAAAACTTCCCACAGGGGCCATTCTTTCAATGCGGCGGTATTTGCAGTGGTGTTCATGCGGCCTCCTTCAATTGGCGTGCTTGTTGTTTCTTGGCGTGGGCGAGCGCAGCTTCGCGTACCCAGCCTCCGTCGTTCCAGGCTTTGACGCGGGCGCCCAGGCGTTCTTTGTTGCAAGGTCCGTTGCCATTCACCGTGGCCCAGAACTCGTCCCAGTCGATCTGGCCGTAGTCGTGTTGACCACGCGCCTCGTTCCATTTCAGGTCCGGGTCGGGCAGGGTCACGCCCAGCACCTTGGCTTGTGGCACGGTGGCGTCCACAAATTTTTGGCGCAGGTCGTCGTTGCTGATGCGTTTGATGCCCCAGCGCATGCCTTGCGCGCTGTTGGGGCTGTCGGCATCGGGTGGGCCAAACATGGCCAGGCACTTCCACCACCAACGGTTGACGGCGTCTTGCACCATGGCTTTTTGTTCGGCCGTGCCTTGCATCATCACCAAGAGGGCTTCGTAGCCTTGGCGCTGGTGGAAGCTTTCTTCTTTGCACACCCGCACCATGGCGCGGGCATAGGGGCCATAAGAGCAGCGGCACAGGGGCACTTGGTTCATGATGGCGGCGCCATCGACCAGCCAGCCGACCACACCGACATCGGCCCAGTTGAGCGTGGGGTAGTTGAAGATGGAACTGTATTTGGCTTTGCCCGTGTGCAGGCCGTCCAGCATCTGGTCGCGGCTGGTGCCCAGGGTCTCGGCAGCGCTGTAGAGGTACAGGCCGTGCCCGGCTTCGTCTTGCACCTTGGCGATCAAAATCGTTTTGCGCTTGAGGCTGGGGGCGCGGCTGATCCAGTTGGCTTCGGGCAGCATGCCGACGATTTCGCTGTGGGCGTGCTGGCTGATTTGGCGCACCAAGGTCTTGCGGTAGGCCTCTGGCATCCACTCGCGGGGCTCGATGCGGCCATCTCTGTCGATGCGAGCGTCAAAGGCCGCTTGCAGGGCGGTGTCTTGTGCGCTCAAGGCTTTGGGCACGGCTTTCAGGCCGACCGACTTGGCGTCGTCGGAACCGTCCGGGACGCTGAATGATTGCGTATACATGGGTTTCTCCTGCGCCAAACAGGATGGGATGATCGCGGCGCAGATGCCAGTATACCCATTAACCGACCGTTCGGTCGGTTAATTTCAATGGCCCTTGATTAGGGTTTGCACTTATTTTTGCGTTCAGCGTTCAACCCTCAACCCTCAACCCTCAACGTGACTCAAGACGACTCCACCGCCCAGTTTTTGCCCGACCCACGAGCCAGAGCCGGTCCCACCATGTCCAGAGCCTTGCGGATCTGGTCTTTCAGCGTGAAGGGCGGGTTGATGACGAACATGCCGCTGGCCACCAGGCCGCCTTCGTCGCCCGGACCTCGCCCAATCGCCAGTGTGGCGTTGAGCCAAGGCTTTTGGGACTGGTTGGCCAAGGTGCGCAAGCGTTTGGGCAAGTCGTGCGCTTCGGGGCGCGGGATGATCGGGTACCAGACCAGGTAAGTGCCCGTCGAAAAGCGCTTGAGGTATTCCTGAATGAGGCTGGCGACTTTGCTGTAATCCGATTTGATTTCGTAGCTCGGGTCGATCAGCACCATGGCCCGCTTGGAGCCGGTGGCCGAGGCTGGGGGAGGCAGGATTTTTTTGAGCGCCTCAAAGCCGTCTTCACGGCTGACGGTGATGGTGCGGCCGGCTTCGAGTTGTGCGATGTTGGCGGTCAGCGCTTTGCTGTCGGTGGGGTGCAGCTCAAACAGCCGCAAGCGGTCTCGCGAAGCGTGACGCATCAGTTTGTGCATCAAAAACGGCGAACCAGGGTAAATTTTGGCTTGCCCGTTGGGGTTGAAGCTGGCAATTTGTTCCAGGTAATCCTGCACGGGCTCTGGCAGGGCGTCGAGCTTCTCGGCAGCAGCCAAAAGTTTGAACAGCCCGTCTTCGGCCTCGGCCCCTTTCTGGGAATAATCGCCGTCCAGGCGGTACAGGCCGGCCCCGGCGTGGGTGTCAATCAGGGTGATGCCGGCCTCTTTTTGCATGAGGTGGCGCATGGTGGCGAGCAAGGTGATGTGTTTGAGCACATCGGCATGGTTGCCCGCGTGAAAAGCGTGTCGGTAACTGAACATGCCTTGATGGTAACCAATTACGCGCGCAAGTCCTTGATTTTTCGTATAATAGAAGGCTTCGCAGCGATTCAGTGGTCCCGCGGCGAAGACGCCAAACGCCGCAAGGCCCAAGCAAATTACCACCTAAGAGGCTCCCAAAAGAGGAGCACCGACCGTGGAAAAGGACCCGCCAAACCTTTCTTTAAAGAGAAAACTCATGACAACAACTTTCAGCGCCAAACCCGCTGAGGTCGTGCACGAGTGGTTTGTGATTGACGCGACCAACAAGGTCCTCGGACGAGTAGCCAGCGAAGTTGCTCTCCGTTTGCGCGGCAAACACAAGGCCATAATGATACGGCGACCACCG
>JBIKRC010000015.1:0-15005 GCA_044349375.1 Limnohabitans sp. | reverse complement strand
CCGCTGCGCTATGAGTTGGCCTACCAGCTCAAACAAGACTTTCCGGGACTGGTGATTGCCGTGAACGGCGGCATCAAGACCAACGAAGACATCGCAAACCATTTGCAGCAGGCCGATGGCGTGATGGTGGGGCGTGAGGCCTATTACAACCCCTGGCTTTTGGGCACTTGGGACGCTGCATTTTTTGGCGACACGCATGAAGTGCCTAGCCGCGAAGCGGTGGAAGAGGCCATGGTCGCCTACATGGAACGGGCCTTTGCCGAAGACGGTTGCCCTTGGTATGCGATTGCGCGGCACATGCTGGGCCTGTACCACGGGCAACGCGGTGGGCGTTTGTGGCGACAGGTCTGGAGCGACCACAAACTCAAGCCTTTGCCGCCTCGTGAAGTCTGGCTATTGGCCCGTGCGGCGCTGGCGCGGGGTGCGGTGGTCACCGACTGAGCGAGCGCCGCGGGCCGTAAGGCCATGCCCCATGCTTCAGCCGGGCATGGCGTGCAGGGCAGACAAATAACTGGATCCTCGCGTCTCTGCAAAGATATCCAAAGTCAGCGTCAAAGCCGACTGCAAGACCAAGCCGATGCCGATCCCGGCTGCCAGGTCGTGGCGCTGCAAAAAGGCAAGCATGCCCAGCCCGAGGATCAGCAGCAGCATTTCGACCCCCTTGTAGATCGAAAAGTTTTTCATGACCGTCTGGATGCGTTGAATTTCCTAGGCCTTCAGAGGTCCGATGCGTATCATCAGGTTAATTACCTACAGCACTGACATCCGCAAAATTCTGGAACACATCGGGGCAGAGACAGAGCCGCTGCACATCACGCCAGCGTGCGGGCCGCCGTTGTGGGATGAGGCCCATGCGCAGCCGAGTTGGAGGCCTTGAGTGCCCGAAAGCTGCTTCATAATCGTGTGCAACTGCTTGCATTTCCATCCGTCCAACGGATGTATTTTTTCCCTTGGGTGTCAGGGTGATATTTGATGAATGCTGAAAAGCGACACGGCGATTTTCAATCAAGCGAAGCTTGGACGCGCCACTTTGAATTTATGTTCAAGCTCTATCCGTCGCAGAAACTGCAATTGGGACAGTTCTAACTAAAGGAAAATTAGTGGAAGACTTGAGGCTGATTAAATCTTTCCTTACAGTGGTCGCTCAGCAGAATAACTTTTCCGCTGCAGCCAGGGTACTTTTGCTGACACCAGCTGCCATCAGCAAGAATATTAAGCGGCTTGAGGAAGACTTGGGTATTCGCTTGTTTCACCGAAACACTCGCACGTTGAGCTTGACGCCAGAAGGCCGGCTAGTCTTTGAAAAATACACGATGGCCCTCGGGTACATCGAGGAAGCACATCACCTTGCCGCGGCGCACGGCAAGGACAACAGCGGCCTGATCCGAATCACCATGACCCGCTCTTTCGGACGACATGTGATTTTGCCAGTGCTTCAGGAATTTTTGACTGTTTATCCGGACATTCACCTCGATTTGAGCCTGGACGACCACCTGACTGACATGATTAAGGACGGATTTGATGTGGGCATACGTGGTGGGCCTCATCCCGATGGGGGCAGCTACATCATTCGCAAACTCGCGCCGCTCCAGCGGCTGGTGTGCGCCTCCCCGAACTACCTCGAACGTCGCGGCGAACCTATACACCCCGAAGAGTTGACCCGGCATAACTGTATCCTTTGGAAACATCCGTTGACAGGTCGACCATTTCCGTGGGAATTCAAGGTCGGTGGCGGCACGGTGACGACCGAGGCGGGCAGCGCCATCCTGTGCAACGACCTTGACGCCGTGCATGACCTCATACTGGGCGGTGCGGGTCTGGGCATCGTCGCCAGTTACCGGGCCGCGCCGCTTTTAGCGACAGGCCAATTGCGGGAGGTCCTGGCAGACTTTCGCCCCCCGGCGCGCAACTACTACATCCACTATCCCCACCGGGAGTACTTGCCCAAGCGGGTACGCTTGCTAGTCGACTTCCTTCTCGATCGCATCCCATGGAAACCCGAGGTTGGCTTCAACTGAAAGTTGAAATACATTTGAATCCTGGGTTGGTTACAGCTCACGAGGAATGCTTATAGACTAATCATCAAACAGTCCATTTTAAAGAGTCACCGCCATGCTTGATGCAGCCCGCCGTAGTGCAGAAATAAACCCAGGCAAATTGCCAGCGCTCTTTAAAAAGCAGTTTCAACTGTGCAATGTCAAGCCGGGCGAAACGATAGCGATAGTCAGTGACCTAGGCACCCGCGACGAATATATCCATGCTGCGTTCGCGGCCGCCGACGAGTTAGGCGCTGACATTTATGAGATGCGCGTCAACATGATTCCAGGATGGACCAAGGTGGGCGTGCCGACCATCGGCAAGTGCAAGGGGACACTTGAAGCTCTAATGGCCTGCGACATGATCCTCATTTTCCATGTGCCGTTGTTTGCAGCCTGGCTGAAAAAGGTCATGAGCAACAAGGTCCGAGTGCAAATGATCATTGATGCACCGGACGATCTGGAACAACTGCAGTCCCCCCCCGGCCTGAAGGAGGCGGTCATGCATGCGCACCGCACCTACGAGCAGGCCCGTGAAGTGATCGTGACCAGCAAAGCCGGAACAGACCTGCGATACACACGGGGGGAATACCCCGTGATGAGTCAGTACGGCATGGCTGACGAGCCCGGCCGCTTTGATCATTGGGGCGTCGGCCATATTCACACCTTCCCTAACGAGGGAAGTGCGCACGGCCGCGTGGTGATCCAGCCAGGCGACATCATCATCTTGCCTTATTGCCGCTATGTGCAGGACTCCATAAAGCTGCAGGTGGAAAACGGACACATAGTCTCCATCGAGGGCGGCCTGGATGCTACCCTGATGCGGGAATGGCTCAAGGACGGCATGGACTCCCCAGAGGATCGAGATCCCTTTGCCGTCTCCCACTTGGGCTGGGGCCTGAACCCTCAGTGCCGCTGGGACAGCCTCGCGCTGAATGGTGACTCGCCCGAGCGCAGCCGTGCCGCTGCCCGGTGCTTTCCTGGCAACTTCCTTTTTTCAACAGGTCCGAACTCGCAAGGTGGTGGCAAGCGGGTGACGCGCGGGCACTACGACGTTCCGATGCGCGACTGCTCCATTTTTCTCGATGGCGAGGAAGTCGTCAGAGACGGTCAACTCGTCGATCCCAAGATGATCGTCCCACGAGTCAGGCGCTGACCAGTGTCTCCCGCGACAAACCCTCCGCGCGTCTTCTCTCAGACCGGGACGACCAACCTAAGAACGCCAAGGATTTCCACTTGAGATTCCTAAATTACCCCGAACGGGAGCCCATGGGGGCGCTTGGACAGGCCTGCCATAAACACAGTATTCGCTTGGCCGAGCCCTATTTGGGTCAAGGTCAACATCATGCTTATGGAAGCGATGCGTTCCAGGGGTTGATCGTGCATCCGGCCGCACAGCCAACCGGTGCAGTGCTGCTGTTCTTTCATGGCGGGGGCTGGACCCATGGCTACAAGGAGTGGATGTCAATGATGGCTGGTGCCCTGAACCAGCGGGGCATCACCCTGGTGACGGCCGGCTACCGCCTGGCGCCGGAAAATCTGTTTCCGGCAGGCCTAAAGGACTGCGAAGCGGCGCTTAACTGGGTGGCGGACCGTCATGACGATTTCGGTGGCGCCTCGGACCGGATGTTCGTGGGAGGGCATTCCGCCGGAGGCCATTACGCGAGCCTGCTAGCTGTCGGTGCGCGGACCCAAGGGCAGCCTGCCATTGCCGGGTGTCTGCCGATTTCAGGTGTCTACCAGTTTGGGCCCGGTTCAGGCCTGAACACCCGGCCGCGCTTTCTAGGCCCCGAGAATGTGAACATGGACCGCCAGGCCAGCCCCCTGTTAGCCGACCTGAAAGGTGCGCCACCCTTCTTCATCAGTTATGGCGAGAGGGATTTTCCGCACCTCAAGGAGCAGGCCCTGCGCATGGCTGATGCCCTCAGAGCGGCCACCGTACCTGTGGACGTAGTGGAACTCCAGGATTGCGATCACCTGCAGGCCAGCTACGCTGCCGCCGAACTAGACGGTCGGTGGATCGACCATGCAGATGCGTTCATGCGCTGCACACAAGCTGACGGGTTAAAAAGAAAAGGCTCCGTCCATGGCTGAAGTCAATGTACAAGGGTTGGGCAAGGCGTTCGGAGCCACCCGCGCACTGACCGATGTGTCATTTCGCCTGCACGGCGGCGAGGTCCTTGCTCTTCTCGGGGAAAACGGTGCAGGCAAGTCCACGCTGATCAAGATACTTTGTGGCGTGCACGAAGCGGACCAGGGCCAGATCTTCATTGATGACCAGCCCGCATGCTTTGCCACGCCCCAGCAGGCGATCCGTGCCGGCGTGGTTCAGGTTCCCCAAGAACTGCGCGTGGTTCCCGCCTTGAGCGTGGCGCACAACGTCATGCTCGGACAGTTGCCCGTCAGGCGGATTGCTGGTTTCCTTCCGGTGTTGGATGTGGATCGCATGCGCGATCGGGCTCGGGAGGTGATGGACGAACTGGGCATCGACCTGGATCCAGGGGCTGCTGCAGGCTCGCTGGGGTTCGCCGAAAAGCAGCTCATTGTCATTGCCCGTGCTCTTGCTCACCAAGCCAAGATACTCATCCTGGACGAACCCACCGCGTCGCTGGAAAAACGCGAGGTTGATCAACTTTTCGATGTGATCCGAATCTCCCGCGCCAAGGGCGTGGCCATCATTTATATATCGCATCGCCTGGACGAGATCCCGCAGATTGCCGACCAGTGCCTGGTATTGCGCGATGGCCGGGTCGCTGCCCGCATTGGCCAGCCGCCCTTTTCCACAGACTTCTTGGTGGAGGCCATGACCGGCCACAAGTGGCAGGGACGTCCTGATGAGGTGAAGGTCATCCCAGAACTGCGGGAAACGGTTGATGTGGCGGGTATTCCCCTTGCAATCCACCGCGGCCAAGTCCTCGGCCTGGCCGGCTTGCTGGGCAGCGGTACCACCAGCATCCTCCACCGCCTTTTCGGCAGCGATCCGCCCGGGAACTCTTCATGCGTGCGCAATGCGATCGCTCGAGGCCGGGCGCTGGTCCCCGGGGAGCGCTCTCTTTCGCTGGTCGGCAACCTATCGGTGCGCGACAACATCCTGCTGCCTCATCTGCATCGCTATGTGTCGTGGACTGGCCAAGACGAGAGGGCGATGAACGAAAAAGTGGGGAGAATGATAGAACTTCTGGACATTCGCCCCAAAGCCCCCTGGATGCCCGTGCGCAACCTCTCCGGCGGAAACCAGCAGAAAGTCGCATTTGCAAAATGGCTCGCCAGCGAGGCGGAGGTTCTGCTCCTTGACGAGCCCACCAACGGCATCGATATCGCTGCCAAGGGTCGAATTCATCAGGCGATCCAGGAGTTCGCCCTGGCAGGGGGTTCTGTGCTGATGTCGTCATCGGATCTCAACGAACTGCTCGATCTGAGCCATGCGATTGCCGTCCTCCGCCAAGGAAAAGTCACGGAAATGATGCGGCGAGGCGATGATTTTGGAGAACCCAGGCTGCGCCGACTGCTGGGTGTGGGCTAGCAAAGAAGAATCTAGGAAAAAAAGATGACCAGCAACCGCATGCCTGTGGGACGTTTCTTAATGGATCAGATGCCAGTAATCGTGCTGCTGGCACTGTGCACTTTTGCTGCTATCACTGCCCCTCGCTTTCTAAGCTCCTCCAATCTAACGAATGTGTTGCTGCAGGCCTCGGTGCTGACAGTGGTCACGCTGGGCATGACCTACGTGATCATCGGGGGAGGTTTCGACCTCTCGGTCGGTGCCATCGTCGCCCTGAGCGGCTGCGTCGCCGTAGAAGTGATGATCCACGCGGGTTTTGTGGCCGGTGTGGTGGCGGGAGTGGCAAGCGGCGCCCTGGTCGGGCTGATCAACGGTTTCGTAATTGCGCGGCTCAAAGTCAGCCCATTCATTACCACTTTAGGGACGATGGTGCTGGTCCGAGGCGTAGTCCTGCTTGCTACCCAGGGTGCACCGGTGGTCAATGACAACGAGGTGCCGCTTTTTGTCGAACTTGGAACGGGACGCTGGCTGGGCATGCCGGTGCTGGTCTGGCTAACGGGTCTGCTCTGCTTTGTGCTCGGTTGGGTTCTGCACAAGACAGCCTATGGCACGCGAGTTTTTGCCGTCGGTGGCAATCGCGAGGCGGCGTTCCTGTCGGGCGTTCCGGTCAGCACGATTACCATTTCGACCTTCACCCTGTGCGGCATGACCGCCGGTATTGCCGGCGTCATGCTGGCGGCAAGGCTTCAATCTGGGCAGCCCACGGCGGGCGAGTTCTACGACTTGACTTCGATTGCAGCCGTAGTCATCGGCGGGGCTGCGCTGCACGGCGGCGAAGGGCGAATCTACAAGTCTATCGTGGGCGTACTGATCATGACCGTGCTGACCAACAGCCTAAACCTCATCGGCGTCGACAGTTACTGGCAACGCATCGCCATCGGCCTGGTCATCATCGTTGCCGCTGCTGCCGACCAATTCCGCCACAAGCGCAACTGATCCCCCTCCTGTCCTCTCTCGAAAGGAATATTCCATGAACCGCAGAATTACTCTGACCCTTTCCTCAATGGCCCTGCTGCTTGCCGCATGGCCAGTGGCTGCGCAGCAGACCAAGACCATCGGCGTGGCCCTGGCCTCCGACGTCAATCCGTTCTACATCGCCATGAAGCGAGGCATCGAGGCGCGCGCCAAGGAACAAGGTATCAACGTGGTGTTCGTGACCGCCAATGACGTCGTGGCCCAGCAGGTCGACGGCATGATGGACCTGATCGCGCGCAAGGTCGATGGCATCCTGGCCTCTCCCATCGATTCGGTGGGTGTGGGCTCCGCTTACGCGGCAGCAGCGCGTGCGGGTATTCCCGTTATTTCCATCGCCCGGCATGCCAACTCTCCACACCAGTCGGCCATGGTCAGCATGGACGAGAAGAAGATTGGCGGCGACATTGCTGGCTGGATGATCAAACGGACCAACGGTAAAGGCAAAATTGCCATGATCACCGGCCCCGGTGGCTCCGCGACTTTCCGCAACATTGCTGAAGGCTTCGACAGCACGATCAAAACCGCCCAGGGTATTACCGTCGCCTACCGCAAGGAAGCCACTTTAAACAGAGAGACGGGCCTCAAGCTTGCCGAAGATGCCCTGATCGCCCACCCTGATCTTGTCGCCATTTACGCCGCCCAGGACGACCTTGCACTGGGCGCCGCCCAAGCAGTAGCAGCGGCCGGTAAGCGCGACATGGTGGTGGTCACCGGCATGAACGGCACGCCACCTGCCTTCCAGGGGGTCAAGAGCGGCGCCCTGGGGTTGACGGTCGAGCTCAATTCGGTGTCCTGGGGCCGGCTTGGCGTAGACACAATGGTCAACTTCTGGAAAGGAATCAAGCCTACCAGCGATGTGTCCATCCAGCACGTGCTTGTTGATAAGACCAACATCGATCAAGTGCTCGCGCGCCCGAGAAACTGATGACGAGCGCTGCCCCTGTCGTCCACACCCGATTCGGGAGGCTTGACGGCGAATCGGAGGACGGCCTGAACATCTTCAAGGCAGTTCCCTATGCCGAGCCGCCCGTCGGTGTGCTGCGTTTCAAGGCGCCACGCCCTCTGCAGCCCTGGTCCGGAGTGCTCAGCGGCGGAGCGAAGGCGCCCGCCTCACTGCAGATGAACGCCGCCATCGCTCCGCTGGTCAGCGCGCGTATCCAGGCGCTGGACCCCGGGGTCAAGGGCATTCTTCCCTGGCCTGGTTATGTGAAGGACGCCTACGCAATCAGCAACGTCAGCGAAGACTGCCTCTATCTTTCCATCTGGGCTCCCCCTGCCGAGCCGGGTGAGAAACTACCGGTCTACGTCTATTTTCACGGCGGTGCCAATGCGGTCAGCTCTGGGTCGATAGAAATTGAAGACGGCGCCACTTTCGCCCGCGAAAAAAAGGTGGTGGTGGTCAAGCCTAACTACAGGCTGGGCGCCTTGGGCTGGGTCCATTTCGGGCTGCTCAATGACAGCGAGGACATGGCCGAAGCGATTAATCTAGGCCTGCAGGATCAGATTGCCGCGCTGGAGTGGGTACACCACAACATTGAGGCCTTTGGCGGTGACCCTGCCAATGTGACCGTGGGCGGCGAGTCGGCCGGCGCCACGGCCGTCAGCCATTTTCTGATTCATCCACGCGCCCGGAAGTACTTCAAGCGGGCAATCATCCAGTCCTTCACACCCTTCAATAATTGGTGCACCAGTCCTGCGGACGATTCGAAATGGGTGGCTCGTGAATACCTGCGCCTGCTCGGCCTAGATTCGGCAGCCCGGCTCATGCAGACTCCCGGCCAAGACCTGCTGGCAGTGCAGAACATCATGACACGGCGCTATTCGGCGGACTGCAACGCGGCATGGCGCCCACTGGGGCCCGTGGTGGACGGAGTTCATGTCGCCGATTTTCCGGCCCAGGTGCTGACCCAAGCGAACTTGGAGGCACATGGACTGGAGCTGATCGTGGGTTTTGCTAAGGATGAATGGCAATTCTTTCGTGGGCATGCAGAAATCATCGAGCGGGGCAGCTTGGAGCAGGTTTTGGATTTCCTAGGCCAGATTTTCAGTCCGGACAAGGCCCGATTTTTAGCACAGTCTTTTGCGCAAATTCCCCGTAATCAGGGCAAACCGTGGGGACAGGTATTGTCGGACATCATGTCCTTTTTGTACTTCAAGCTTCCCTCGTTCTGGATGGTGCAAAACCTGGGCAGTCAGGGCATTCCTGTACGGGTCTATCAGTTCTCATACGATCTGCCGGGGGAGGGAGGAAAGTACCGCGCACTTCATACCGGAAACCTGCCCTTTCTCTGGCTCAACATCTCCAAGGACAGTCTGACCAAGCTCGCGGCCTTCGACGGCATCGACCTGGACACGGCCCGGCATGCCTCAGAGACCATGGTCAATTTCTACACCCAGTTCCTGAACGGGCGTCAGCCTGAGGAATGGAGGCACTTTGAAGCCACCGATGGCAACGTGCTTTGGTTCGGCCAGGAGGTTCGCAATCAGCCTGGGCTGCTCGATCAGGAAATGCGCATCATCGAACAGATAGGCCTGATCGATTTCACCGAGCTCAATCACAAACTGCAAGACAGCCTGCACCGACAACGTGAGAGCCTTTGAACAGACCAGAAGAACATTCTCAGCCGCGGGCTAAGGTAAATTTGAATCAACCTCCCATCACGAATCGGGGCTAGCTATGACCAACAGAGTCGATCCACTTCCACGAGGCAGTCTTGGAGGTCTTGAAAAAGGCGTCAAGGATATCGAGGTCTTGCTGGGTTTCGTACCCAACAGCAGCCTGATCATGGCTCGACATCCCCAGTTGCTGATGGCCTTCCAGCAGCTTGCAGTGGCTGCACTGACGCCCTGTAAGGTCGACCGCATGATCAAGCTTCTGGTGGGGCACATGGCCAGTCGCGCAGCAGGATGCGGCTATTGCATCGCGCACACCGGACACACGCTAGAGGCTGTCGGGCTGTCAGAAAAAAAGTTCCAGGCGATCTGGAGTTTTGAGACAGACCCTCAGTTCACTAAAGCCGAGCGAGCCGCCCTGCGCGTGGCAATGGGTGCAGCGCAAGTTCCCAATGGGGTCACGGATGACGATTTTCTAGACCTAAAAAAATATTTTGATGAAGACCAGATCGTTGAACTGCTGGGGGTGATCTCCCTTTACGGATTTTTAAATCGGTGGAATGACACCCTTGCTACCGAGCTTGAAAACAGCCCCTTGAATTTCGCAGAAAAGCAATTGTTAGGAATGAAAATCGGCTATCAAAAGCACGTCGGCACACATGAGTTGTGAGCTCTCATGGTGCACCTTCTTTGCGGAGACTGAAATGAGCAGAACCATGGCCACAAGCACGGACGTGGGCATATAAAGTGTGAAAGTGGCAACATTTTCTGCGCTGAAGTAGTTGCTCAGTGGGTTGATCATGGCGTCGATCTCAAGCGATGGGGCGGGTCAAAATCTTCACCACTTTGGTGGCCAGATTGCGCGGTGTGAAACGCATGCTTTGCGCCATGGCCCAGTTCATGAAGCCAGGTATATAGACCCGCTGGCCGCGCTGCATGGCGCGGTAACCCAGGGCGGCCACCTCTTTGGACGTGGGCAGTTTCTTGCCTTTGATCAGGGCCGAGTTGCCCAGTTGGGCTTTGTCCTGAAAGCCCGAGGATGTGGGACCTGGGCACAGCGCGGTCACCGTGACGCCGGTGTCTTCCAGCTCACTCGCCAGGGCCTCCGAGAAGCTCAAGACAAATGCTTTGGTGGCGTAGTACACCGCCATGTAAGGCCCCGGCTGAAAAGCCGCCGTGGAGGCCGTGTTCAAAATCTTGCCGCGTGTTGCGAGCAAATCCGGCAAGAACAGCTTGCTCAGCACCACCACCGTGTTCATGTTGAGTTGCATCATGGCCAGCTCGGACCTGAGTGCCGTGTCCTTGAACTCGCCAAATGCACCGTAGCCTGCGTTGTTGACCAAGGCGCTCAAAACGAGGCCGCGTGCCTGAATGTCGGCGTGCAACTGCGCGGCACCCGCGTCGGTTTCCAAGTCTGCACCAATGACAACGACCTGAACCTTGAATTGCTGCTGCAAATCGTCGGCCAGGGCCTGCATCTTGGCCACGCTGCTGGCGGCCAGCACCAGCTGGTAGCCATCTTGGGCAAATTGATGGGCCAAGGCTTGGCCGATGCCTGAAGAGGCCCCGGTGATGAGGGCTGTTTTGTGGGGTGTTGGGTGTTTGTGCATGGCGAACTTCCTTGTTTCGTGTGTCAAAAATCCATTGGAAACCCGGTACCTTGGTGCCATGTCAAGCGATTTTTTGTCAAAGGCGATTGAAACCCCCTTGATCCGGTCCCTTGGTGCCGGGTTTCGGATGGTTGCCAACATGATCAAAACACTGACCACCGCCCATGATTTCAAGGCCTTGCAGACCACCAGCGTCTTGTGCAAATCCGCTGGCGTGACCCGCGGCCAATTGCGCTTGTATGAGGATGCGGGCTTGATTGCGCCCCGAAGCCGAACCGAAGCCGGTTATCGACAATATGGCAGTGACACGCTGGACCGGCTCAAGGCCATTCGGCATCTGAAGGATTTGGGCTTCACCCTGGCAGAGATCGCGCTCTTGCTCAGCGAACGCGATCACGGCAATCTGGATGCGCCCGCACTTGAGCGTCTGGCGGCTGCTGTGGTGGTCAAAATAGATGAACGCGTTGCTGCGTTGCAAGTCATTCGGGCTTACGTGGCGCCCGTTGCTTTGGGCGACATGCGTGTGCTGCAGGATGAAGATTGCAACTTCGTGTTGACATTCTTGAGCGCTTTGTCGGGTGGTCCTGCCCAAAAGCGCGCCTGAGTCTTGAGATCGTTTACTGGGCGGCCTGCAGGCCGTTCGTGAAGTGCGCCGACATGCGCTCGGCCGCAAGTTCGGGCTGGCGCAGGGTCAGGGCCTGCACGATGGCGCGGTGCTCGGCCAGGGATTGTTCAATCCGGCCTTCCTTGAACAAGGAGCTCTGGCGGTTGAGCTTCATCACTTTGCGCAGGTCGGCCACCATCTGGTCGCGCCAGCGGTTGTCGGCCAATTCCAGCAGCAGCATGTGAAAAGCTTCGTTGATCTCGAAAAATCGGTCGCGGTCGCCCACGGCCTCTTCCAGGTCCTGGTGCAAGGCTTCGATTTGCGCTATTTGTTCAGAGCTGGCGTTTTGTGCCACTACGCGGGCCGCGTCCGATTCCATCAAGGCCAGCAGGTGGTACACATCGCGCAGGTCTTTGTCACTGACCTCGGTCACATAAGCGCCTCGGCGCACCTTCATGGTCACCAAGCCCTCAGCGGCGAGCACCTTCAAGGCTTCGCGCAACGGGGTGCGGCTGATGCCCAGCGCCTCGGCGATGCGCAACTCGTCGATCCAGCTGCCGGGCTCCAGTTCGCGCGCAAAGATGCGCTGCCGCATCAGTTCGGCAACTTCTTCGTACAGGGCGCGGGGGGCAAGAGACAGGGCTGACATGGGATGTTTCAGGGGGGCTTTCGGGCTTGGCCGAAAGGTATTTCAGACGTTTCAGATGCTGAATTGTAAGCCGGTTAAAATATTCTGCATCAATAATTATGAATCACAGTACTTGTCAGCCGGTAGGCAGCCCCAGGCTGCCACAATCCGGCTCAGCCATTTTTGTCCCGAAAGCACAGCGCCATGACGTCCAAATCCTTTGAATTCAACGCCTCCAATCTGGAGGCCTGGCAAAAAGCAGCGGTCAAATCCGCCCCCGGTGGCGATGTGAACGCCCTGAACTGGAAGACGCCCGACGGCATCGTCGTCAAGCCGTTGTACACGGCCGAAGACACGGCCAACTTGCCTTACGCCAACACACTGCCGGGCTTTGAGCCATTCCTGCGCGGCCCGCAGGCCACCATGTACGCGGTGCGCCCTTGGACCATCCGCCAATACGCGGGTTTCTCCACCGCCGAAGAGTCCAACGCCTTCTACCGCAAGGCCTTGGCCGCAGGCGGGCAGGGCGTGTCGGTGGCGTTTGACCTGGCCACCCACCGCGGTTACGACTCCGATCACCCGCGTGTGACGGGTGACGTGGGCAAAGCCGGTGTGGCGATTGATTCGGTCGAAGACATGAAGATCTTGTTTGACCAGATTCCGCTGGACAAAGTCAGCGTGTCGATGACCATGAACGGGGCTGTGCTGCCGGTGCTGGCGGGCTACGTGGTCGCTGCCGAAGAGCAGGGCGTGTCGCAAGACAAACTGTCTGGAACCATTCAGAACGACATTCTGAAAGAGTTCATGGTGCGTAACACCTACATCTACCCGCCCGAGCCGTCGATGAAGATCATCGGCGACATCATCGAGTACACGGCCAAGAACATGCCGAAGTTCAACTCGATCTCGATTTCGGGTTACCACATGCAAGAAGCGGGTGCCAACCAAGCGCTGGAAATGGCTTTCACCTTGGCCGACGGCAAGGAATACGTGAAGACCGCCATCGCCAAGGGCATGGACGTGGACGAGTTCGCCGGTCGCCTGTCCTTCTTCTGGGCCGTGGGCATGAATTTCTACTTGGAAATCGCCAAGATGCGCGCAGCGCGCCTGCTTTGGTGCCGCATCATGAAAGGCTTTGATGCCAAGAACCCCAAGAGCCTGATGCTGCGCACGCACAGCCAGACCTCGGGCTGGTCGCTCACCGAGCAAGATCCCTACAACAACGTGGTACGCACCACCATCGAAGCCATGGCGGCCGTGTTTGGCGGCACCCAGTCGCTGCACACCAACTCGTTTGACGAAGCGATTGCCTTGCCGACCGAATTCAGCTCGCGCATCGCCCGCAACACGCAGCTCATCATCCAAGAAGAAACCCACATCACCAACGTGATCGACCCTTGGGCTGGCAGCTACATGATGGAGAGCCTGACGCAAGAAATGGCCGACAAGGCCTGGGCCATCATCGAAGAGGTTGAGGCCATGGGCGGCATGACCAAGGCCGTGGGCAGCGGCTGGGCCAAACTCAAGATCGAGGCCGCAGCAGCCGAGAAGCAAGCCCGCATCGACTCGGGCAAAGACGTCATCGTGGGCGTGAACAAATACAAGTTGGCCAAGGAAGACCCGATCGAGACTTTTTCGATCGACAACGTGCGGGTGCGCGATGGCCAGATCGAGCGTTTGGCCAAAATCCGCGCCAGCCGCGACAGCGCCAAAGTGCAAGCCGCTTTGGACGCCTTGAGCGCTTCGGCCGAATCGGGCCAAGGCAACTTGCTCGATTTGTCCATCCAGGCCGTGCGCCTGCGCGCCACGGTGGGTGAGGTTTCCGACGCGCTGGAAAAATCCTTCGGCCGCCACCGCGCCGACACACAAAAGGTGACGGGCGTGTACGCCGCCGCCTACGACGACGGCGAAAACGTGGGAGACACCATGGAATACTGGAACCAGCTCAAAGCCGACATCGCCGCCTTTGCCGACGCGCAAGGCCGCCGCCCCCGCGTGATGATTTCCAAACTGGGCCAGGACGGCCACGACCGTGGGGCCAAAGTGGTCGCCACCGCCTTCGCCGATTTGGGCTTTGACGTGGACATGGGTCCGTTGTTCCAGACCCCCGAAGAGTGCGCCCGCCAAGCGATTGAAAACGACGTGCACGCTGTGGGCGTGTCCACCCTCGCAGCCGGTCACAAAACCCTGGTGCCCGCCATCATTGCCGAGCTGAAGAAGCAGGGCGCTGACGACATCATCGTCTTCGTGGGTGGCGTGATCCCGCGCCAAGACTACGACATGCTGTACGAAGCAGGCGTCAAGGGCATCTACGGCCCCGGCACCCCGATCCCGGTCAGCGCCAAGGATGTGCTGGAGCAGATCAAGAAGGCTTTGGGTTGAACTTGTGAAAGCTTGATTTGATAGGTATCATTTGATATCTACTTGCGAGGCTTGCCATGAATACATACACAGACACCGCCAAAATTTTCACCACAGGTCGCAGCCAAGCGGTGCGCCTGCCCAAAGCCTATCGCTTTGACACCGCCGAGGTGTTCATTGAGAAGGTGGGCAACACCGTCATCCTTCGGCCCAAACAGGACGAGCCCGGCGAGTGGGGCACACGCTTGCAAGCCATCTTGAGCGGCTGGGAGGGCATGCCCGAGGAAATTGAGCGCAAGCACACACTGCCACCGGACGACATCGAAAGCCTGTACTGATGTCTTCCCTCTACATGCTCGACACCAACATGGTGATCTACATCCAGCGCGGCGTGCCCAATGTTGTGGCACGCTTGAACGAACTGGGGTCAAGCCGTGTGGTGCTGTCCGCTCTTGTTGCCGCCGAGTTGGCTTATGGCGTTGAAAAGAGCAGTCAAAAAACGAGCAACCGCAAGGTGCTGGAGTTGTTCCTGAGCGAAGTCCGGGTGTTGCCCTGGACGCAAGATGCCATGTGGCACTTCGCCCGCCAACAACACGCATTGCGATCAACAGGCAAA
>JBIKRC010000231.1:0-4125 GCA_044349375.1 Limnohabitans sp. | reverse complement strand
TGTTTTTGCAGCAAGGCCACCCAGCCGGTGCCACGGGCCAAGCCATATTCGGCGCTCAGCGAGTCGCCCACCACCAAAATGCGCTGCCCGGAGGCCGCCATGGCTGGCGCGGCAAGGCCCCAGCTGGCCAGGGCCAGCAGGGTCCAGTTAAAGTGGCGTCGTTTCAACAAAGGTTTGTGCATGCCTGAATCCATCATTGCCGTGCGTGGCGTCTCCAAAACGGTGCAAGACGCCAGCGGCGAACTGCGCATTTTGCGCGATATCGATTTCTCATTGAACGCGGGAGAAACAGCCGCCATTGTCGGTGCTTCCGGCTCGGGCAAAAGCACGCTGCTGGCGATCCTGGCCGGATTGGACACACCCAGCACCGGGCAGGTGGTGTTGGCAGGGCAATCGCTGTTCGATTTGTCCGAAGACGAGCGCGCTGCGGTGAGGTCCCAGCATGTGGGATTTGTGTTCCAGAGCTTTCAGCTCATGCCCAATCTCACGGCACTTGAGAACGTGATGCTGCCCCTGGAGTTGGCCGATCGGCCCGATGCCCGCAGCACTGCCACGGCCATGTTGCAGCGCGTGGGCCTGGGCGAGCGCTTGAAGCACTTGCCCAAAGTGCTCAGCGGCGGCGAGCAACAACGCGTGGCGCTGGCCCGTGCCTTTGTGGTGCAGCCCGATGTGCTGCTGGCTGACGAGCCCACCGGCAGCCTGGACCACGCCACCGGCGAGGCCATCATGGACTTGATGTTCGCGCTCAACCGCGAGCAGGGCACCACCTTGGTCTTGGTCACGCACGACCGCCTGCTGGCCGCCAAATGCGAGCGCAGCTTGGTGATTCAGGCAGGGCGTTTGTCGGAGCCTGCAGCGCCCCAGACCTGAAACGCTGGTTCGTGTGGGCAAGCGGTCAAATCGGCAGGCTGTGACCAACGATAATCCCCGGATGTCATCCCACAAAGTGCTGTTCGGCTTTCATGCCGTGGGCGTTCGCCTCAAGATCGCCCCCCAATCCGTTGTTGAAATCCATTACGAGGTCACGCGCCGCGATGCGCGCATGCGCCAGTTCATTGACAAGGCCCGCGATTCGGGCATGCGCATGATCGAATCGGACGGTGAGCGCTTGGCCAAACTGGCTGGTGGCCACGGTCATCAGGGTGTGGTGGCCATGGTCTCGCCCATGCCGCAAAACCATTCGCTGGACGACCTGCTCGACACCGTGGAGGGCCCGCCTTTGCTGTTGGTGCTGGACGGCGTGACCGACCCGCACAACCTGGGCGCGTGCCTGCGCGTGGCCGATGGCGCGGGTGCGCACGCGGTCATCGCCCCCAAAGACCACGCGGCCGGCATCAACGCCACCGTGGCTAAGGTGGCCAGCGGCGCGTCGGAGACCATGCCTTATTTCATGGTCACCAACCTGGCGCGCACCTTGGGCGAGCTCAAGGAGCGCAGCATCTGGATCGTGGGCACCAGCGACGATGCGCCCCGCAACATTTACCAAGCTGACCTGAAAGTCCCCACCGCCTTGGTGTTGGGGGCCGAAGGCGCGGGCATGCGCCAGTTGACGCGCAAGAACTGCGACGAGCTGGTCAGCATCCCCATGCGCGGTGCGGTGGAAAGCCTGAACGTCTCGGTGGCCAGTGGCGTGTGCCTCTACGAAGCCTTGCGCCAGCGCAGCTGAG
Organism: Limnohabitans sp.; assembly: GCA_044349375.1. Taxonomy (GTDB): domain Bacteria; phylum Pseudomonadota; class Gammaproteobacteria; order Burkholderiales; family Burkholderiaceae_C; genus Limnohabitans_A. The sequence continues at coordinate 2,458 of JBIKRC010000231.1, read as the reverse complement.
ATTCTTTCAATTCATCCAACCATTCAAATAGGTCGCACGCCATGTCAAAAAACACCCCCCGAATCGGCTTGATCATTGCTGTTGGTGCGGCCTGCCTGCTGGCCGCTTGCACACAAGAGCAGCAAAACAAAATTGGTCGCAGCATCCAGAATTGGACCGGCACCAATGGCGTGATGGAGGTGTATGCAGGCGACAAGCTGGTGCGCCGCTTCATCAAAGTGGACAAAGTCAGCACCGCTTTGGGCACCGATGACAAATCACCACGCGCTTACCGCTATGGTTACGGCGTGCTCGATGAAAACTTCAACTTCGAAGTCGATCCGGGCGAGAAAAAAGTGTATTTTGAGGTCAGCGATTACTCGAACACGGTGTTTTTCGAGAACCCACGCTAACGGGCTGCCCAGCCCCGACGCCTCAGATCCAGCCCAACCCGCCGATCACAGCGCCCGCGCCAATTAACCACAGCAAATGGATGCGGGTGCGCCATACCAGCAGCATGGCCACGGCCGTGAGCAGCCACAGCGGCCAGTCCTTCGAAGGCTGGTTGTGCCCCGCAGTGAGCAGCCAACCGGTGGACACCAGCAGCGCAATGACCACAGGTGCCATGCCCAGCTTGAAGGCCCGCACGCCCAACTTGTCCCGGTGGCGTTGGGCCCAGCGCGTGGTGTTGTAAGTCAAGATGGACGAGGGCAGCATGATGCCCAGCAAACTCAAGACAACGCCCAGGGCCGACAAGCCCACGCTGAACCAACCCCCTCCCAAGCCCATGCCTGCGTTCAGTCCCACGTTCCAGCCGATCACGGCCACAAACAACACATTGGGTCCGGGCGCAGACTGCGCCAGCGCGATGGACGATGTGAATTGTTGGTCGCTCAGCCACTGGTGCTCGTCCACCAAAAAACGGTGCATGTCGGGCGCGGTGATGATCGCACCGCCCACCGCCAACAGGGACAGGGACAAAAAGTGGTTAAAAAACGCCAGCCAATCGCTGACGCTCAGTGATACAGCAAGGCTCATGCGGCGTCCCCTTTGTTCAGCATTTGGCGCGTCAGCTGAAAATAAGCCCAGCCACAAGCGGCACTGCCCACCCCCAACAGCACCCAGATCAGCGGCCAGCGGAGGACGCTCACACAGACGAAGGTGGACAGCATCACGGCCGCGCACACTGGCAGACCCATGGGGTTGCGTTTCAAGGCGCTCATCAGTTTGATCCCGGTGGCGGCAATCAAACCGGCCGCCACAGCGCCCATGCCGCGCAAGGCGCCTTGCGCCCAAGGGGCATCCGATACCCCTCCAAATGCCATGGCCAGTACCAAAACCACCGCCAAAGGGGCCATCAGCAAACCCGCCAAAGAGGCCAGGGCACCACCCAAACCAAAATACCGACCGCCAATCATCAGGCAAAAATTAACCACATTCGGCCCTGGCAAAATTTGCGCCACCGCCCAGTCTTCGACAAATTGTTCGCGCGTCATCCAGCGTTTTTTCTCGACCAACTCGCGCTGCACCACGGCCAGCACGCCGCCAAAGCCTTGCAGGGCCAAGAGGGTGAATGAGACAAACAGATCTGTTTTGGAGCGCGGTTGCTGCAGGGGCTGGTGTTCGGGCATATCTCGGATTATCCCTGTGCGGGCTCAATCAGAGGTGTCACCGTCCAGCCACACCAGTTGGCCCCGACCGCTCTCGCTCAGCCGCGCCATCAGGGCCGCTGCCAGCGTGTCGGGCAGGGCAAAGCGCAACGTGACCACGCTGCCATGGGCCACTTCCAGCAGCTGCGCCTGGGCCAGTTCCAGCTCGCGCCGCACCAGCCCTTCCAGCGCATAAGGCACGCTGCACGCCAGTTGTGCCTGCTTGATCAGCGGAATTTTCTCGGCGGTCAGCAGCGCTTGGGCGACCGCATCGGTGTAGGCCCTCACCAGACCGCCTGCGCCCAGCTTGACGCCGCCAAAGTAACGCACCACCGAAGCCATTACGCCTTGCAGATCCTGGTGGCGCAGCACCTCCAGCATGGGGCGGCCTGCGGTGCCACCGGGCTCGCCGTCGTCGTTGGCCGCTGACTGACCACCTGCCAGCAGGGCCCAACACACATGGGCGGCATCGGGGTGCTCGGCCTTGAGCTGCGCCACCCGGGCCAGCGCCTCGTCGCGTCCTGCGACCGATTCAACGCAGGCGATGAAGCGGCTCTTTTTGATGACCAGTTCGTGGTGGGCAGGGCAGGCAAGAGAAAAAGGCATCGTTCAAGAATACCCCAAGGGCTGTGGGTTCTGACCAGGTGTTCTGATGCCTGAAAACCGGCGCTCACTGCCGCCGCGCTGCCCCGGCTAACATCGCACCATGACCTGTCCAGACTGCTCCCCCGTGTCCGCGCCAGCGGGCCATTGGGTGTGCCCTGCCAACCCTGGGGCCTCGCCAGATGTGCCGCTTTGGCAAGTGGCGGCTTTGATGGGCAAATTGGGCG
>JBIKRC010000014.1:0-15146 GCA_044349375.1 Limnohabitans sp. | reverse complement strand
GGTGCACAGCCGCGCTTTGGTCGGCTTGCAGGCGCCGGCCGTCACCGTTGAGGTGCACTTGGCCAATGGTCTGCCCAGCTTCACGCTGGTGGGCCTGGCGGATGTCGAGGTCAAAGAAGCCCGCGAACGGGTGCGCTCGGCCCTGCAAAACAGCGGGCTGGACTTTCCGCACAACCAACGCATCACCGTCAACCTGGCCCCGGCCGACTTGCCCAAAGACTCTGGACGTTTGGATTTGCCCATCGCGCTGGGCATCTTGGCGGCCAGTGGACAGATTGACGCGAGCAAACTGGCGGGCTACGAATTTGCAGGGGAGTTGTCGCTGTCGGGTGAGCTGCGTCCGGTGCGCGGCGCACTGGCCATGAGCTTGGTACTGCGCCGGCAGCAGGTGCGCACGCGTCTGGTCTTGCCCCCGGGCAGCGCCGAAGAAGCGGCGCTGGTGCCCGATGCCGAAGTGTTCAGGGCTCGCCACCTGCTCGATGTGGTGCAACAGTTTTTACCGCCCTCCAATGAGCCCCCTCCCGAGCCCAGCGACGGCTGGGCGCGCATCTCCCCCACCACGCCCAGTGCCCCGCCGCTCTATGCCGATCTGGCCGATGTGAAAGGCCAAGCCGGTGTGAAGCGGGTGCTGGAGATCGCCGCTGCCGGAGGCCATTCGCTGCTCATGGTCGGCCCGCCGGGTTCGGGCAAGTCCATGCTGGCCCAGCGTTTTGCGGGTTTGCTGCCGCCCATGGCCATCGAAGACGCCTTGGAATCGGCGGCCATCGCCAGCTTGGCGGGGCGTTTTGACCTGACACGCTGGGCCCAGCGCCCCACGGGCCAGCCCCACCACTCGGCCAGCGCGGTGGCCTTGGTGGGCGGCGGCTCGCCACCGCGCCCAGGTGAGATCTCACTGGCGCACCACGGTGTACTGTTTCTGGACGAGCTGCCTGAATTTCCGCGTGCAGCGCTGGAAGCCCTGCGCGAACCACTGGAGACAGGCACCATCACCATCGCGCGGGCCGCTCGTCGAGCCGAGTTTCCGGCGCGCTTTCAGTTGATCGCCGCCATGAACCCCTGCCCTTGCGGCTACTTGGGCAGCGCCTCCCGCGCCTGCCGCTGCTCACCCGACCAGGTCAGCCGCTACCAAGGCAAGCTGAGCGGCCCACTGCTGGACCGCATCGACTTGCACATCGAAGTGCCCAGCCTGCCCGCGCACGACTTGCTGAGCGCCCCACCCGGCGAAAGCACCGCAACGATTGCGGCGCGCAGTCTGGCCGCCCGCGAACGCTCCCTGGCGCGTCAGGGTTGCGCCAACGCCGACCTGCAAGGCCAGGCCATCGACACCCAGTCGCGCCTGGACGACAGTGCCACGGCCTTGCTGCAAAAAGCCGCCGTCAAATTGGGCTGGAGCGGCCGCAGCGTGCACCGCAGCCTCAAAGTCGCCCGCACCATCGCCGACTTGGCGGGCAGCGACACGATTGCCGCTGTGCATGTGGCAGAAGCGGTGCAGTACCGGCGGGTGCTCAAAGAACAGTGAGCTATGGCGCCAAGGTGCTGGAACTTGCCAAAGGCAAAGTCGCGGTGGAAGTTGGAACTGAGAAAGACTTGCTGCCAACAAGCTGCGAGATGGGTTTGATCGGTGAGTGCAGCCAATTGAAAAAAGGCGCAGATCGCGCCTTTTTTCATGTTAACGGCTAGGCAACAGAAAGTGATCTGTCGCTTGTCGAGTTAAGGTTTGACGTAATTCGTAATTTTGGCGGTGAAAGCAGACAATATCCCTGGCACCAACGCGTACTCACTTGTCAGGGTTGCTGGCGTGGTGTCGGAGGTCTTGAAGCAGTTGGCCTTCGTGCCAATCGGGCACTGGATGGAAGAGGCGTAAGGGTCAGCATCTGAAAAACGGAAGAACACGTCATATTGCGTGCCACTGCTGGTCTGAGTCACGCTGTAGTCGTTATCAGTTCCAACCAACACCACATAGCTGCCATTTGCCAATTGCGGGCCAATGGCAAGGCCTTCCCATTTTTCAGGTGACTTGTTGCCTAAAGCGGCCAAAGTGTTGGCCGCCAAGTCCATCACCTTGTTCCCTTTAATGACTGCGCCTGCAAACACATCCGTGGTGGGCAACGTGGTGTTGGTAACGTCTACTGCGCCGGCCAAGTCGATTTGGTAAACCTCTTTGTCGGCGGTGGCCAAGGCAGCCCCTGCGCCAATGCCCCGGTTGTTTCGCTCAAGCACTAAAAACTTGTCATTACCCAAGGCCACAAAGGCCGAAATGCCCTGCCCCTCGCCTGAGCGTTTCATGCGGTACGCATACTGCGCTACAGCGTTACCGGTGGTTGCGTCAAATTTAACAATGCGATTGTGAACCCCATTTCCGCCGCCTTCGTTCAGCATCGCGCTTTGCAACATCGCGTAAACAAACAGACCGTCAGGGCTGATGGCCAAGCCTTCAAAGCCCCTGTTGGTGCGTTTACCAGCGGTATTGCCTGTATCGGAAGCGAAGTTTGCAACGCCTGTCGCCGCAATGCGAGGGATCAAGCCTGCGGGAGTCGTGAAGGCGCGAACAAACTGACCGGCACGGGTAAATTCATAAAGAGAAGGGCCGTATTCGTCGGACACCAGCAAATTGCCATTTTTGGGGTTGATGACAATACCTTCAGGATCGAAGGCATTGCCCAATGCACTGGTTGGATTGGGTGCAATGCCATTGAAAGGCTGAGTTCCGCGCATAAACTTAATGGTCTCAACGACACGGAAGTTGCTGATCGAACCGGTAGCACTGATGTCAACTTCAAAGCGCTGCACGCGTGTTTCATAATTTAACAAACCACCACCAGGGCCCCTATCCGACAAACCCCACCACTCTTTGCGAGTTGCATCGTAGTAAATGTCGGAGAAATATCCCAAGCGGCGATCAGCCGCTGTGCCAGTTGACAAATCTACTGCATCACCTGCCAGTGCCAATCCATTTTGAAAAGTGGCTTCAGAGAAATTTGTGACTTGCGGACTGCTTCCTCCGCAACCGGATATGGCTAGAGCCAAAGAAGCTGCGCCCGCCAAAGGGATCCAGCGAACAAGGGTTTTGAAATTAAGCATGGGGTCTCCTGTTTGTTGGATCATGTTGACGGTCTAAGGTGAAACATTTGTGACAAGCGCGGTGGAATCGGCGGGCGCTCTAAGAGCAGTGCGCCTTGCGGGCCTTCACAAGCGCTTACAACTTCAGCGTCCTGCTGCGCTGCGCAGTCAACGCACAGCGGCACCAGCCGTTATAGAGGCACCTACACCCACAAGGTCCTTCCATGAAAAACGTCTTGCGCCCACTGATCTTGGGCATTTTGATCGCCAGCGTGAGCAGCTTGGCCCTGGCTGAAGGACGCCACGGCCCCCGCCACCCAGGCAACAGCCACGGCAACCATGGCAACCATGGAAAACATGGCAGTCACCGCGCCGCAGAGTGGCTTGGGGCTTTGGTGGTTCTGGGTTTGGCCGGTGCGGCCATCAATGCCGCAGCCAGCCCACCCGAACCTGCAACGCCCCTTGTCAGCTACGTTTCACCGCCCATCGGCTACGCCGCACCCCCGCCTGCACCGGTCAGTGCCAGTTATTTTTGTGCTTCAGCCAGACAGTTTTACCCCTACACCGCCTATTGCCCTGAAGGCTGGCAGTTGGTCGTGCCTTCGCGCTGAGGGCTGGCCCATCACACCAAAGACAAGCCGCCGTCCATCATCAAGGTGTGCCCGGTGACCAGGCCAGAAGCCGACGAGGCCAAAAACATGATCGCGTGCACGATGTCTTCTTCAGTGCCGGTGCGCTTGATCGGGATGCTTTGTGTCTTGGTGCGCACGTAATCCGGGTTGGCAAACAAGTCCTTCGTCATCCCCGAAGGAATGGCGGTAGGAGCCAGCGCATTCACCCTCACCAGCGGCGCCCACTCGACGGCCATCACCTTGGTCATGTGGGAAACGGCCGCTTTCTGGATACCGTAAGGCGTGCCCTTGCCCGACACCACCACCCCGTTGACGCTGCCAATGTTCACAATCGCGCCACCCCGGCTGCGCATAGGCTCGCCAAACACCTGGCAGCTGCGGTAAACGCCATTCAGGTTCACATCGGTCAGCGTCATCCAGGTCTCTTCGTCACAACCGGCAAAGTCCGAGCGGATTTGCAAGCCATGCGCATTGACCAGCACATCCAAACCTTCGGTGAGCGCCACCTCGGCTTGCACCGCTTGCAGCGAAGCACGGTCGCGCACGTCGGCCACGCGGTGCGCAATTTGTGGGTGCTGCTCGCCCCCTTCAGCGGGCGACAGGTCCACACTCCAGACCTGCGCCCCCAAAGACGCAAATCCCCGGCAAATCGCGGCCCCCAAGGTGCCGCGCCCGCCCGTCACCAGCACGCGGGCCCCCACCAAATCGCGGTAGGGGAAGGCGTAATCGCCACTTGGCGCAAAGTTGCCCAAAGCCGCCATGGCTCAGTCCACCGTGGCGCCGGAAATCTTCACACCCTCGGCCCACATCTCGATCTGTCGCGTCACAAACTGGCGAAACTCATCAGGCTTGTTGCCCACCACGGTGCTGCCCAAATCGTTCATCTTCTGCGCCACATCGGCTTGCTTGAGCGCGTCGGCCAAGTCCAGCGCCAGCTTGTCCACTACCGGTTTGGGTGTGCCCTTGGGCGCAAAAAACCCGGCCCAGGGCGCGGCGTTGAAATTGGCAAAACCTTGCTCGGCCACCGTTTTGTAATCAGGCGCTCCAGGCGCCCGCTGAGGCGTGGTGATGGCGATCATCTTGAGCTTGCCCGCCTTCAAATGCTGCTGTACCGCTGGCAAACCCGTGACGCCCACCATCAAAGTGCCGCCCAGCAAGTCGGTGATCATGGGCGTGCTGCCCTTGTAAGGGATGTGGGTCAGTTGCACATTGGCCCTGGCTTTCAGGATTTCCATGCCCAGGTGCGAGGCCGTGCCGTTGCCGTCCGAGCCATAGGAAAATTTTCCAGGTTCTTTTTTGAGCAAGGCGATGAGCTCGGGCAGGGTGTTGGCGGGCACCTGCGGGTTGACCACAATCGCGTTTGGGTAAATCGTGGCCTGCGTCAAAGGCTCGAAATCGTTCAGCGGGTGGTAAGGCATCTTCTTGTACAAGGAGATGTTGATCGAATGCGATCCGGTCACGCCGAGCACGATGTTGTAACCATCCGGTGCCGATTTCGCCACCAAGTCCGAGCCCACGTTGCCGCCCGCGCCCGCCTTGTTGTCAATGACCACAGGCTGCCCCCATTTGGTGCTGAGTTTTTCGGCCACCACGCGGGCCGTGATGTCGGTCGCGCCGCCGGGCGGGAAAGGCACCACGATGCGCACCGGCTTGTTCGGAAAATCGGTGGTCTGCGCCGCCAAGGGTGCGGCCAGCCAGGCTGTGGCCAGCACTGCGGTCATGGCGAGGGTTTTCTTCAACATGGGGGTTTCTCCTGAGGTGAATTCCAAAACGGAAAAGGGTGAGCGTCCAACGGGGCGTGCAGCAACTGCGCGGCCCAGTCAGTGGCTTTCGCGGCAGGCAAGCTGCCCTCGCAGTAACTCAAAAATTTGTTCATCAACGCCTCTTCGGTGAAAGGCATTTGTGCATCTCCAGGAACGGCCGTCACTTCGTGTTCGTGCCGACTGCCGTCTTGGCAGGTGATCCACAGCCGTGCGCCGCGCAGGCCCTGCTGCGTCCAGGGCGCGTCAACTTGCACCTGCACCTTGGCTTCCAGCGCACGCAGAGCAGGGTCTTGAAACTGCGGGTCGCGGTAAATCCAAGGGTCCAGTCGGCCCCAACGCAACATGGCGGCCAGGCCAAAGCTGAGTGAGAACTGCGCCTGCAAAGGCGTTTGGGGTGCGCGGTTGCCACAGTAAATGGTGGCTTCCTCATAAATTTGCAGCACCACGGTGTCCACCGTGTCCAGATCGATCACGTCCCGCAGCGCATGGGCCGCCAGGGCACCGTAATGCACATGGCGCACCGCCGCATAGGGCTTGAAGTAGGCTTTCAGCAATTGAAAGTCTGGCCCATCGTCAAAAGCCACCGGCGGTTTGCCCAGGCCAACGCGTGCGTATTCGGCCACCGAACCGGCGGGCGCGGTGATGCCGCTGGCCACCGCCAGCGCAGCACTTTGCCCCAGTTGCGCCGCATGGCCCAGATAGGTGTTGCGTGCGGTGTCGCCCGATCGCACAGGCCAATACAAACTCATGGGCAACTGGCAAGCGGCCATGTTCACGGCCTGCACGATTTGGTCGGGCGTCAGGCCCAACGCATGGGCCACCGCAGCGGCTGCGCCCAGGGCTGGCCAGTTGCCGTCCACATGCATGCCCGGGTTGATGCGCAAGCTGGCCCCCATGCGGGCACCGATTTCGTAGCCCACCACCAACGATTTCAGAAACTGTTCATAGCTCAGCCGCGACGCCATGGGCCACAGCGCAGCCAAAGCCGCCACACCCGGGCGGCCATGGGCACCGGCATGGCCCTCACAGGCTTCGTCCCAGCAAGCGGCCATGGCCAGCACGAGCGCAGCGTTGGCTGCAGACAGACCCGTGCCGTCGGGCATCAGGCGAAAGTTGCCCGGATCGGCCACCGCCACGCGCTGCGCCAGTTCGGCCACCGGCCCCGCGCGCAAGCCCGCCGTGATGCAGCCCAGGGTGTCGAGCACCAGCCAACGGGCGTGGGTTTGCAACGCAGGGTGTGCGTCCAGATCGACGGCGTGCAAACGCTTCAAAACCAAGAGCAATTGAGCATCCATATCTTGTCCACTTTGCACGCACTCTAATGCGGGTTGCCACCCGAATGACGCACCGACGCGACAGCTTTTCTGACCCGAAGCACCTCAGGTGTTGACCCCGTGTGTGTCTGGGTCACGATAATGATCCCATGCGGTATTCACCTCGCCATTCGATGAGAACTTTAGATTTGGGCCCTTTCAGCTTCTGGCTGTCGTTGCCCCAGCTCATCACTTGGGGCAGTGTTTTTTACACCTTCTCGCTGTTGATGACGCCCCTGGAAGCCGAGTTGGGCATGAGCCGGGCCGAGTCGTCGCTGGCCTTCAGTTTGGCGCTGCTGGCTGAAGGTTTGATGGCCTATGGGGTGGGCCGTTGGATCGACGCGGGGCGCGAGCGCTGGGTCATGACGCTGGGCTCCTTGTGGATTGGCATGGGCCTGGTGGGCCACAGCTTTGTGACCACGGTGGCGGGGTTTTATGCCGCCTGGATCTGGCTGGGCCTGGGCATGGCGGCCACGCTTTACACACCAGTATTTGCGTTGGTCACACGCCGCTTTCCGCAGGACTTTCGTCGCGCCATCATCACGCTCACGTTTTTGGGCGGGCTGGCCAGCACGGTGTTCATTCCGCTGTTCGCGTGGTGGATGGATTTGTGGGGTTGGCGCCAAGCCCTGTGGGCTTTGGCCGCGTTACAGTTTTTGATTTGCGCACCGCTGCATGCCTGGCTGCTGCAAGGCGCGCCACTCAAAGTGCTGGAGACCATTTCGAACGACGCGGTGCCACCGGCCTCGGTGCGCGAACACCTGCGCCACGCACCTTTTTGGCTGTTGGCGGTTTTCATGGTGCTGATGATGTCGGTCACCTCGGCCTTGCCCGCGCACATGATCGCCTTGCTGCAAGAGTCGGGCTTGTCCCCGGCCTGGGTGATCGCCATCCCGGCGGCCATCGGGGTGATTCAGGTGCTGGGTCGCTTGGTGCTGTTTGTCTTTGAGCGTTACTGGGACGTGCACGCCGCCAACCGCTGGATTCCCACGCTGATTCCAGCGGGCGTGCTGGCCTTGCTGATCGGCGGTCTCAGCCCTCTCGCCTCGCTGTTATTTGTGCTGCTGTACGGCTTGGGCAACGGCATGAACACCATCGTCAAGGGCACGGCCATGGCGCAGTACGTCAGCCGCCAGCATGTCGGACAGCTCAACGGTTTGCTGGGTATGCCAATCGCGTTGGCCCGCGCTGCTGCGCCCTTGACGTTGGGTCTGCTGTGGTCGCCAGAGCTCGGCTACACCCTGGCGCTGTGGTGGCTGTTGCTGGCCAGTTTGCTGGGCACGGCCGCGCTGTGGGCGGCGCAAAGGTATGCCCGCGCCGCACAACACTGAACCGTGCATCCGGACAGCCTTATATCTTCAAGAGCATATATAACTAACTAAAAAATCGTTCCCATGTCTGAAGGGGCTGGCCACAATCTGGCCATCTTTTGCTCATCTCCTTCTGGAAACGACCCATGAAACACTTCTCTGCTTTGGTTTTGGCCTTGACGGCCGCCAGCTTCAGCGCAAGCGCCCTGGCCACCCAACCCCTGCTCAGTCCTGCCGAATTGCAGGCCAAATTGTCGGACGCCAACGTGCGCGTGATCGACATCCGCGACCCCAAGTCGTATGCGGCCAACCACATCCCCGGCGCACTGAATGCACCCTATGGCACCTGGCGCGGCCCGGCCAACAACCCGGGCGAGTTGCCTGGCCTGCCCAAGCTGACCACCCTGGTGCAAAGCCTGGGCCTCACACCCAGCACCCACGCGGTGATTGTGTCCAGCGGCGCGGATGCCACCGACTTTGGGGCCTCGGCCCGTGTGTACTGGACCCTCAAAGTCCTGGGCCTCAAAGATCTGTCGGTGCTCAACGGCGGCGTCAAGGGCTGGACCACGGCGGGCCTTCCGCAAAACAACGCGGCCGTCAAAGTAGCCGCCAGCAACTTCCAGCCGCAAATCGACAAGAGCTTGGTCGCCACCAAAGAAGAGCTGGTCGCCCGCGTGAAGTCGGGCGATGCCGCCCTGATCGACGCCCGCCCAGCTGAATTCTTCAAAGGCGACACACGCCACGTGGCCGCCAGCGTGCCCGGCACCTTGCAAGGCGCGGTGAACGTGGAACACGACAAATGGTTTGCCCCCGGCACCTCCACCTTTGTGAGCACCGAACAGGCCCAAAAGGTGGCCGCCACCAGCCCCATCGATCCGGCCAAAGAGACCGTGTCGTTTTGCAACACCGGCCATTGGGCTGCGACCAACTGGTTTGCCATGTCCGAAGTGCTGGGCCAGAAAAACGTGAAGCTCTACGCAGGCTCCATGGTCGAGTGGTCCAAAGACCCCAACGGCCTGCCCATGGCCAACGTGCCCAGCCGCCCCAAGCAGCTCTTGATCGACGCCAAATTCTGGGCTGAGAAAACCTTCAAATAAACTCCGATCATGAAACGCCTTCCTTTAGCGGCCTTGCTGGCCGCTTTTTTCATCTTTTTAGCCCTTTCGGTGTCCATCCGTCAGGCGGTGTTGATGTTGATAGGCGTGGGCATGGGCGCGGCTTTGGCGGGTGCGCGCTTTGGCTTCACCACCGGCTGGCGTCAGCTGATCGAGCAGCGCAATCCGCAAGGCGTGGCCGGGCAGGTGCTGCTGCTGGCGCTGGCCAGCCTGGCGGCGCTGCCGCTGCTGGGGCAGTTTTCTGAATTGCAAGCCGCCTTGGGGCCGCCCAGCGTGAGCCTGCTGGTGGGCGCGTTCGTATTCGGGCTGACCATGCAAATTGCCGACGGCTGCGGCTCGGGCACTTTGTACAAAGCCGGTTTGGGCGTGCCGCTCAACATGGGCATCTTGCCGCTGTTCGCCTTGGGCAGTTTTTTGGGATCGGTGCACTTGGACAGCTGGCTGTCGCTGGGCCAAATGGCCCCGGTCAGCTTTTCAGCCGAATACGGCACAGGCGGCGCGCTGGCCCTGACGCTGGCTTTGCTGGCCGCCGTGCTGGTGGCGGTGCGCCTGTGGGTGGGCGCGGGCCAAACCTGGCTGGGCAAACGCTGGATTTGGGGTGCCGTGGCGCTGGCGGTACTGGCCACACTCAACTTGCTGCTGGCGGGCCAGCCCTGGGGCGTGGTTTACGGCTTTGGCCTGTGGGCCGCCAAGGTGTCGGTGGCGCTGGGCGCTTTTGACCCCACGGCCAACGCGTTTTGGGGCCAGGCAGGCAATGCGCAGCGCCTGACGCAAACCGTGTTCATGGACGTGACCACCATCACCAACATCGGCATTCTGGGCGGTGCGCTGTGGGTCTCGGCCAAAGCCGCCTCCAACAGCCAACCCCTGACCACCCAGCAATGGGTGATTGGCCTGGTCGCTGGGTTCGTCATGGGTTACAGCTCGCGCCTGGCCTTTGGCTGCAACATCGGCGCCATGCTCAGCGGCATCTCCACCGGCAGCTTGCACGGCTGGATCTGGGTGCCACTGGCTTTTGCGGGCACGCTGATCGGTGTGCGCGTGCGCCGCCATTACCAATTTTGAAGGAGGCCGCATGAGCAACACGCACAAATTACAAGCGGTTTTCTGGCTCGGCCTGGCTGCCTTTTTGAGCTGGGACTTCATGGTCTCGGCCCCGGTGGACCTGCGCAACGAACCACCGCTGATTGCGGCGGGATCAGGTCAGGCGGCCAGTGGCGGACATTGTTCGATGGCGAAGTGAATCAACTGCGCCGGAACGCCTTAGCGCATCACCGCGTCAACCAACGCCGCGCCGCAAAGCTCAGCGCATCCACACACGCCACCATCAGCAGCATGGCCGCCAAAATGGTCGCGGTCTTGTTCATGTGGAACAGGCCCATGTGGAAGGACAGCAGCTGCCCCAAACCACCTGCGCCCACCACGCCCAACACAGCAGCGGCGCGGATGTTGTTTTCCCAGCGGTACAGCGTGTAGCTCATGAGCTGCGGCAAAACCTGGGGCAAGGTGGCATAAAAGAACACGCGCAGCGGACCCACGCCTTGGGTGCGCAAGGCGTCGCCGGGGCCGGTGGGGATATTCTCCATGGCCTCGGCAAACAGGCGGCCCAGCACACCACTGGTGTGCAACGCCAGCGCCAAAGTGCCCGCCATGGGCCCCAAGCCCGCTGAGATCAAAAGCAAAGCGGCCCACACCAGTTCAGGAATGGCGCGCAGGGCGTTCAGCAACCAACGCGTGGGGCTGCGCAGCCAGGCCGAGTCTTGGGCGGACATGCGGCTGGCGGGCACGGCCAGCGCCAAGCCCAGCACCGCCGCAATGACCGTGCCCAGCGCCGACATGGCCAAGGTTTCCCAAGCGGCCCAAGCCACTTTGTTTACAAAGACGGATGACAGATCGGGCGGGAAAAACTCGGCCACAAAGCGACCCATGCTGCGCGCCGCTTCCATCGATGCAAAGGCGGCCCAATCGAGCTCCAGCGACACAAAGCTGGCCACCACCAACACCAGCAGGGCGGCAGTGAACCAGCAGGCGCGGCAGCGTGCATCAAAAATCGGTGGCGGCAATTTGTAGGGTGGGTTGGCCGCTTCGCGTGAAAAAGACTTCATGCCAAAGCCTTTCGCAGCCAAGCACTCACGCGATCGGCCAGCGCCACCAGCGCAATGAACACCAGCAGCAACGTGGCCACTTCGCCGCCATTGAACATCTTCATCGAGTTGTCCAGCTGCTGGCCCAAACCACCCGCGCCCACAAAGCCCAACACCACTGAGGAACGGATGGCGCATTCCCAGCGGTACACGGTGTAGGACGCCAGCTCGGCCGCGTGGCTGGGCAGCAGTGCATACACAAAGGCTTGCAGACGGCCACTGCCGTTGCGCATCAGGGTTTGGGTGGCATGGCTTTCACCACTTTCCAAAATCTCGGCGTACACCTTGCCCAGCATGCCGCCGTAGGTCAGCGCGATGGCCAGCACACCCGCGGTGGGCCCCAAGCCGACCACACGCACAAACACCAGTGCCCAGATCAACTCCGGAATGCTGCGCAGCACAATCAAAGTGGCCCGCACGCACCAGCGCATAACGGCTGGCCAGCGGTCCATGCGGCCCGACAACGCTGACAACGACAAGACCCGCGTGGCCAGCAAACTCAGAGGCACGGCCAGCACCAGCGCCAACGTGACACCTGCAGTCGCCATGGCCACGGTACGCCAGGTTTCACGCACCACCATTTCCAAAAATTCAGCGTTGTGCACCAGCGGCCAAAAGCTGCGCAAAAAGTTGGCAGTGACTTTGCGGTTCTCGGGCTCCCACAGCACCCACAAGCGAAATTCAGTGGCCACACCCAGCGGCCACAAGAGCACCAGCGCCAAGCTGATCCAAAACACACGCGCGGCAAAAGCGGGGTCGCGCGCAGGTGTTTGCATGTGAGGGCGAACAGGCGGCAACCCGGAAGTACGGTCTGCAGACGAATAGGGGGCAGCAACAGACATGTGCGGTGCAAATGGCTTGAAGGACCTGACCGCGTCAGCGGCAGTGCATCACCACGGGCGCAGGCGCTTCGGGTGTGGCCGCTTGCAGCGCTACGGGCAGCGCCTCGCTGCGCAACTCGTGTTCGTACTGGTCGTACAAATGCGCCAAGCGCTCAGGACTGACTTGTGCGGCGGGCAAGTCAAAAACCAGCTGCCCGTCGCGCAGCCCGATGATGCGTGGGAAGTGCGCCAGCGCCATGTCCACTTGGTGCAGCGTGGCCACCAGCGTGACCTGCCTTTCACGCGCCAGCCCCACCAGCGCGGCCATGGCCATGCGGGCACGCATCGGGTCGAGCGCTGACAAAGGCTCATCGATCAACCACAGGCTGGCCGGGGCCAACAGGGCGCGCGCCAGACCCACGCGCTGGCGTTCACCGCCGGACAATCGATCGACGCGTTCAAACAATTTTTCACCCAGGTCAAAGTGCACCAACGCTGCGTAAGCGGAAGGAATGTCGGCCGGGTAGAACAACGAGCGCAAACTGGCCCACAAACCCATGGCGGGCAATCGCCCAGCCAGCACCGAGGTCACCACGCGTTGGCGCGGCGGCAGCGGCGGCACCTGTGGGGCCAGAAACAACTGGCCGCGCAAACGGCGCAAGGCCCGCGCGGCCAACGTCCAAGGGTTGACACCGGCCAACTGCAGCTGGCCTTGCGTGGGCGGCTGCGCACAGGCCAGCACTTGCAACAAGGTTGTCTTGCCCGCGCCTGAAGGGCCAATGATGGCCACTTGCTCGCCGGCGGCCAGCTGCAAATTCAATGCACGCAAGGCCGCCGGTGCACCCGGCAGCGCTGCCGGATGCCTGGCTTCCAGGGCTTGAAGGTCGATGTTCAAACCTGAGTACTCCGTCGCTTCAAAGCAGGCCCAAATTGCGAGCTGCCGCCTCTAATTCCTTGTAATTCTCTGGCTTGGTTTCAATGTAACGTGTTGCGCGGTTCAGACGCAAAATTTCTGCGTGTTCGGGATTGGCCGGGTTCAGGGCCAGCAAAGCCGCTTTGATCTTTTCTTGCAATGCAACCGGCATGTCGGCATGCACTGACCAGTTGTAATTGAAGAAGGTTGGCGTGGTGAAGAAAACGTTCACGTCCTTTGTATCGACCTTGTTTTCCGTCACAAACTTTTTCCAAACGGTGATGTCGAGTGCGGCGGCATCGACCTTGCCGCTGACCACCGAGGCGATCGTCGCATCGTGCGCGCCGCTGTAGGCGATGCGTTTGAAGTCTTTTTCAGGGTTGATGCCTGCTTGCACAAGAACGCCCCGGGGCATCGCATGCCCAGAAGTGCTGCTGGCAGAACCAAAAGAGACTTGCTTGCCCTTCATGTCAGCCAGCGTCTTGATCCCTGAATCGGTTTTGGCGATGAACACCGACTGGAATTTGGTGTCTTCTTCGCGCTGCGCCAAGGGCACGACTTTGTCACCCGAGCGGAGTTTGGCCTGAACGTAGGTGAAGCCGCCAAACCAGACCAGATCGACCTTTTTGTTAACCATTGACTCCACGGCGGCTGGGTAATCGGTCACAGGCGTGAACACCACCTTCATGCCGAGCTGTTTTTCCAGGTAACCGGCCAAGGGCGTGAACTTGCGCACCTGCTCTGTGGCCGCCTCTTCAGGGATGGTGGTCACACGCAGCGTGGTTTGGGCCTGGGCTGCGCTCATGAACGACAAGGCCAGCAAGGCAGCACAGGCCGAGGACAGAATTTTGGAGAAGAAGGCGTGGGTCATGGTGGCTTTTCTAAAAACAAACAGCCGAGATTACACACTGAAATCCTTGCACCCCGTGCTGCAGGGGCCAAACCTGCACCGTCCTGCAGCTTGCACACTGGCTTAATATCCTTCCATGAGCACGCCCCAATTCATCCAGCTGTACCAGCACAACGCCGCCGCCGTGGCGCAAGAACTCTTGCAGGGCCTGAGCGCCCCACAGGCCTTCACCTCGCCCAAATACCTGTACGACGCGCTGGGCTCGCGCCTGTTTGAAGCCATCACCGAGCTGCCCGAATACGACCTGACGCGCACCGAGGCCCAATTGATGCAGTTGCACAGCGCCAGCATGGCCGCCCAACTGCCACGCGGCGCGTGCTGGATCGACCTGGGCGCAGGCAATTGCGAAAAAGCCGGGCGCTTGCTCGGCCCCATGGGCGCAGGCCGCTATGTGGCAGTAGACATTTCGGTGGACTTTGTGCGGCAGGCCCTGGACGTGCTTCAGCGCCAGCACCCCGGCCTGCCCATGACAGGCCTGGGCGTGGACTTTTCAAGCGGCCTGGCCCTGCCCACTGAGCTGGCGCTCGACCCGGTGCAGCCGCGTGTGCTGTTCTACCCGGGTTCAAGCATCGGCAACTTCACGCCCGAACAGGCGCTGGACTTTTTGCGCAATTTGCACAGCGCCTGCGGGACTGCGCCAGGCAGCGGCTTGCTGATCGGGGTGGATTTGCTCAAAGACCCGGCCGAACTCGAAGCCGCCTACGACGACGCGCTGGGCGTGACAGCCGCTTTTGACCTGAATTTGTTGTTGCACATCAACCGGCTGGTGGGCAGCAACTTTGCCGTGCGCGACTGGCGGCACCTGTCACGCTTCAACGCGCCGGAATCGCGCGTGGAAATGCACCTGCAAGCACGCCACTCGGTGACGGTGCAGTGGCCCGGTGGCCAGCGCCAGTTTGCAGCAGGGGAGACCATCCACACCGAAAACGCCTGCAAATGGACCGTGAAGAGTTTTGAGTCATTGCTGCTGTCAGCTGGCTTTGGATCGACCCGTGTCTGGACCGATCCAAAAGATCGTTTTGCGGTGTTCTGGGCAACGGCCTGAGCTTGTCGCCCATTTGATTGGGCCACTGAACAAGCCTGCCCATAATGAATCCAAACCAGCGTTCATGCTGGGTTCATAGTCATCACCAGGAGACTTGCATGTTGAACGATCTGAAAGACA
>JBIKRC010000230.1:0-4151 GCA_044349375.1 Limnohabitans sp. | reverse complement strand
CGGCCCCAAATACAACCACGCCCCTTTCAACCAGCCACCCTACGCCACAGCCAGTGGTGTGTCCCCGCTGTTCGAGCACCACACCAACAGCTTGGTGTTCAACGACCCACCGCTGCACACCCGGGTGCGCCGCCTGATCATGGGGGCGCTGACCCGCCGCGCCATTGAGGCCATGGAGCCCGGCCTGGTGCTGTTGGTGGACAGCCTTCTCGACAAGATCGAGGCGAAATGCGGTGGGGACCTGATCGAGGACTTCGCCTCGGCCATTCCGGTCGAGATCATCGGCAACCTGTTGGGCGTGCCGCACGCCGAGCGTGAGCCCCTGCGTGCTTGGTCGCTGGCCATTTTGGGCGCGCTGGAACCTTCCCTGAGCCCTGAGCAAGAAGCGCTGGGCAACCGCAGCGTGACCGAATTTCTGGCCTATCTTCGCGAGTTGGTGGCAGATCGCCGCCAGCACCCCGGTGACCCGGAGCACGATGTGCTGACCCGGCTGATCCAGGGCGAGGAAAACGGCGATGCCCTGAGTGAAGTTGAGCTGCTGCAAAACTGCGTGTTCCTGCTCAACGCCGGGCATGAGACCACCACCAACCTGATCGGCAACGCGCTCATCAGCCTTCAGGAATGGCCCGAGCAGCGAGAACAACTCAAAGCCGACCTGAAGCAAGCGGCCAACGACGAAGAACGTGATCGGATCATGGGGCTCGCCGTGGACGAGTTTTTGCGTTTTGAATCGTCCAACCAATTGAGCAACCGCCGCGCCTTGCAGGCCACACAGGTCAACGGTGTCGAACTGCCCGCAGGCGCGCTGCTGACGCTGTGCATAGGCGCAGCCAACCGCGACCCGGCCGTTTACGCCAACCCCGAACAACTTGACTTACGCCGCACCGGCAACAAACACTTGGCCTTTGGCTTTGGCGTCCACCAGTGCGCGGGCCTGAGCCTGGCGCGTTTGGAAGGCCGCGTGGCCATCGGCCGCTTTTTACAGCGTTACCCCGATTTCCAGCTCACCCAAGCGCCTCAGCGTGGCGGGCGGGCCCGGTTTCGCGGCTTTTTGCATGCCCCTTTTTCAATTCGTTAAACCCCAGAGGACGAACCTTCAAGCTGCACTGCAGGCAGCAAGGACGCCAGCCGAACTTGGTCCAAACCGGTTTGCACCCACAGCGGGTCGGCTTCTGTGGCCCGCTGCACCAGCAAGCGGTCGGCCAGGGGGGCCACAAGGGCCTGGGCCGGGTCGATCAGCAAAACCTGCCTTGCTTGGGCTTGGTCGTTTTGCTCGGTCAGACGGCCAACCCAATCGAGCGCATGCAAGACGGCCAACACTTGCTGCAACTCGCCCAGCTCCACACGCAAGCGGGCGGCCAAAGCCCCGACACTCCAGCCCCGCTGCTCCGTCAACTTGGCAGCGTTCAATTCGGCCAGCACCTCCAGGGCCAGCCTGAAAGACCATCCCGCGCCTTCGGGTTTGCGCCAATGTTCACGACCTAACTCCGGCAAGCTGGACGCCAGCACCGCTCCCAGCAAGACCAACATCCAGGTCACGTAAATCCAGACCAGCAAAATCGGCAGCGCCGCAAAGGCCCCGTACACCAGCGAATAGGTGGGCACTTCCAGCAAATAAAAAGCCATGCCTTTTTTGGCCAACTCGAGCGAAGCGGCCACCAAAAAACCGGCGGTGATGGCATGCCGCCATCGCACCCGGGTGTAAGGGACATAAAAATACAAGCCACTCACACAGGCGGTCAGCAGCAAAAATTCAAAACTGTCGAGCACCCAGCGCACCGAGCCGGGCAGCACATTCACCACATCGCGCGACGCCGTGACCACATACGAGGTGATGGCCAGGCTGCCGCCCAAAAGCAGTGGCCCCAGCGTGATGGCTGACCAGTAGAGCAAAACCCGTTGAGGCAAGGGACGCTGACGCTGGACCCGCCAGATCTGCCCCAGAGTCCGCTCGATCGTCACCATCAGAAAAAACGCCGACAAAAGCACTGCCGCCAAACCCGCTGTGCCCAGGCGACTGGCCTTGCGCGAAAACTGGGTCAAATAGCTCAGCACTTGGCGAGCGATGCTCTCGGGCACCAGGCTCTCGACCAACCAGCGTTGCAGCATGTCCTGGAACTTGCCGAACACCGGAAAGGCCGAAAACACCGCCAAACCCAATGCGAACAAGGGCACCAAGGCCAACACGGTGGTGAAAGTCAGCGAACTGGCACTGAGCCCCAAACGCGCGTCGCGAAAGCGTTCGGCCAAGACGCCGCCCATCTGCCGCCAGGGAAACACCGACAGCTCTTGCCACCACAAACGGGTGTGTTCGCGCAGGCCGTATTTGGTCAAGGTTGTTTGCATGCCCGGTATGATGCCATCGCAATGAATCCGAACCCTGAAACTTCCCCCCTCCCCCCCCAAGAAACAGCCCCAGCGGGCCTGGACCAGACGCGTTGGTTGGCCGTGGGCAGCCTGCTGGGCCTGATCGTGCTGGGCCTGGCCTGGGAAATCTGGTTGGCCCCTTTGCGCGACGGGGGCAGCTGGTGGGCCATCAAAGTGCTGCCTTTGTGCATCCCGGTGGCCGGTTTGCTGAAAAACCGCATGTACACCTACCGCTGGGTCAGCCTGTTGGTGTGGCTGTATTTCACCGAAGGCGTGGTGCGCGCCTGGGGTGATGCCTGGCCGTCCTCAGGGCTGGCCGCGCTGCAAACCTTGCTGTGCACCACCTTGTTTGTGGCCTGCGCGCTGCATGTGCGCATCCGCTTCAAGGCCGCCAAAGCCACGGGGAACTTTGTGCCTGTGCCCCGAGACTGAGGTTATCGCAACAGCCCGTCTACTCACTTCTGACTGCCATGACCGATCTGACCCCATCCCAAACCGCCATGATCGCGCAACTGCGCGCCATCTGTGGCCATGCCCATGTGCTCACCCACGCCGACCCCGGCGCTGACCTGAGCCCCTGGGAGCAAGACTGGCGCAAACGCGTCAAGGGTCGGGCACTCGCCGTGGTGCGACCCGGCAATACGCAAGAAGTGGCCGCCGTGGTCAAAGCCTGCGCTTCGGCCAGTACGCCCATCGTGCCCCAAGGCGGCAACACGGGTCTGGTGGTGGGTGGCGTGCCCAACGGATCGGGCACCCAGATCGTTCTGAGCATGACCCGCATGAACGCGGTGCGCGCCATCGACCCGGCCAACCTGACCATCACCGTGGAAGCCGGTTGCGTGCTGCAAAACCTGCAGACCGCCGCTGAAAACGCCGGGTTCTTGTTCCCCTTGAGCCTGGGCGCAGAAGGCAGCTGCACCATCGGCGGCAACCTGGGCACCAACGCGGGCGGCACGCAAGTCGTGCGCTACGGTAACACCCGCGAGCTCTGCCTGGGCCTGGAAGTGGTCACCGCACAAGGTGAGGTCTGGCACGGCCTGACAGGTCTGCGCAAAGACAACACGGGCTATGACCTGCGAAATTTGATGATCGGCAGCGAAGGCACGCTGGGCATCATCACTGCAGCCACCATGAAGCTGTACCCACAGCCTGCAGCCCAGCTGACCGCTTGGGCTGCAGTGCCCAGCATGGAAGCGGCCGTGCAGCTGCTGGGTCATGCCCACCAACGCCTGGGGCCCGGCCTGACAGGCTTTGAGGTCATGGGCCAGTTCGCGCTGAGTCTGGTCGACAAACATTTCCCCCAACTTCGTGTGCCACTTTGGCAAGAAACGCCTTGGTGCGTGTTGCTGGAAAACTCCGACAGCGAAAGCGAAAGCCACGCCCGTGGACAGTTCGAAGCCCTGCTCGAAGCCGCACTGGAGGCAGGCTGCGTGACCGATGCCGTGGTCGCCGAAAACCTGACGCAAGCCAAAGGGCTGTGGCACATCCGCGAAAGCATCACCCTGGCCCAGGTGCAAGAGGGCCAAAACATCAAGCACGACATCAGCATCCCGGTGTCACGCATCCCGACCTTTGTGGCCGAAACAGACGCGCTGCTTGAGCGCGAGGTGCCCGGCGTGCGCTTGGTTGACTTTGGGCACTTGGGTGACGGCAACCTGCACTACAACGTCCAAGCGCCCGAGGGGTCTGACAGCAAGGATTTTGTGCGGGCGTTTGAAAACAAGATCAACACCCTGGTGTTCGACCAGGTCAAATGCTTTGGCGGATCGATCAGCGCCGAACAT
>JBIKRC010000229.1:0-4187 GCA_044349375.1 Limnohabitans sp. | reverse complement strand
ACTTGCCTTCAATTTCCTGGATACGGCCTTCCACAAAGCCTTGACGGTCTTTGGCTGCATCGTATTCGGCGTTCTCGCTCAGGTCGCCCTGAGCACGCGCTTCGGCAATGGCCTGAATGACGCCGGGGCGGTCCACCGTTTTGAGGCGGTGCAACTCGTCCTTGAGTTTTTCAGCACCACGTTTGGTGATCGGGATGGTTGACATGTTCGGTTCTCCAAAAGCAAACCGCCGAGTTTTGAAACTCGGCGGTCATTGACAGCATTATGCCTTGCACCCCGTCAAGGGTGCAGAGCTTCAGACAAGGGTTCAGGCCACCAGTTGCGCGTGCATTTCCTGAATGGAAATCACGCCCAACTGGTCCATGTACTTCATGCCCTCAACAGCCGCTTCTGCGCCTGCGATGGTTGTGAAGGTCGTGACACGGTTGAGCAAGGCCGAGGTGCGGATGTTGCGCGAATCAGCGATCGCATTGCGGCGCTCTTCCACCGTGTTGATGACCAGCACCACTTCGTTGTTCTTGATCATGTCCACGATGTGGGGGCGGCCTTCGGTCACTTTGTTTACCGTGGCACAGGCCACGCCAGCGGCCTGAATGGCCGCAGCCGTTCCCTTGGTGGCCACCAGCTCAAAGCCCTGGGCCACCAACTGACGCGCCACTTCGATGGCACGCGGCTTGTCATTGTTCTTGACCGAAATAAAGACTTTTCCCGATGGCGTGCCATCGACCTTCGTGGGACGCGGCAGCTTGGTGCCCGCACCCAACTGGCTTTTCACAAAAGCCTCGCCAAATGTCTTGCCCACGCCCATGACTTCGCCTGTGGACTTCATCTCGGGGCCAAGGATGGTGTCCACCCCAGGGAATTTCACGAACGGGAACACCGCTTCTTTCACGCTGAAATAAGGTGGCGTCACTTCTTTGGTGATGCCTTGCGAAGCAAGTGTTTGACCCGCCATGCAACGCGCAGCCACCTTGGCCAGCTGAATACCCGTGGCTTTGGAGACATAAGGCACGGTGCGCGAAGCGCGGGGGTTGACTTCCAGCACGTAGATCACGTCTTGGCCATCCACATGCTGGATGGCGAACTGCACGTTCATCAAGCCGACCACATTCAAAGCAGCCGCCATCGCAGCCGATTGGCGCTTGAGCTCGTCCACCGTGGCAGACGACAGCGAATAAGGCGGCAAGGAGCAAGCCGAGTCACCGCTGTGCACGCCCGCTTGTTCAATGTGCTCCATCACGCCACCGATGAAGGTTTTGCCTTCGGGGTCGCGCAGGCAGTCCACATCGCACTCGATCGCGTCATTCAAGAAACGGTCGAGCAGCACGGGTGAGTCGTGCGACACCTTGACCGCTTCGCGCATGTAGCGCTCCAAATCGCGTTGTTCGTGCACGATTTCCATGGCTCGACCCCCCAGCACATAGCTGGGGCGCACCACCAAGGGGTAACCCAAGGCAGCTGCTTTTTCCAAGGCTTCGGGCTCGGTGCGCGCAGTGGCATTGGGTGGCTGGCGCAGCCCCAGTTCTTGCAACAATTTCTGAAAACGCTCGCGGTCTTCGGCCGCGTCGATCATGTCGGGGCTGGTGCCGATGATGGGGACGCCTGCGGCTTCCAGGTCCAACGCCAACTTCAAAGGTGTTTGGCCACCGTATTGCACGATGACGCCTGTCGGCTTTTCTTTGTCGACGATTTCGAGCACATCTTCGAGCGTGACGGGTTCGAAATACAAACGGTCTGAAGTGTCGTAGTCGGTCGACACGGTCTCGGGGTTGCAGTTGACCATGATGGTTTCGTAACCGTCTTCGCGCATAGCCAAAGCGGCATGAACGCAGCAATAGTCGAACTCAATGCCTTGACCGATTCGGTTGGGTCCACCACCCAACACCATGATTTTCTTGTTGGTCGTGGGCTCGGCTTCGCATTCACCATCCCCGTTACCTTCGTAACACGAGTACATGTAGGCGGTATCGGTGGAGAACTCTGCAGCGCAGGTGTCCACGCGTTTGTAAACGGGACGAATGTTCAAAGCATGACGACGCGCGCGCACCACATGCTCTGTGGTCTTGAGCAACTTGGCCAAGCGGCGGTCCGAGAAGCCTTTCTTCTTGAGCGCACGCAATTCATCGGCCGTGACCGCGTCCAGCGTCGTGGTTTCAAGCTCCAGTTCGATCTTGACGATCTCTTCGATTTGCACCAAGAACCAAGGGTCGATCTTGGTCAAGGCAAACACCTCGTCCACGCTCAGGCCCATGGCAAACGCATCGCCCACATACCAGATGCGCTCAGGACCAGGCTCGCCCAGTTCTTTCTCGAGCACTTCGCGGTCTTGGGTTTTTTCGTTCATGCCGTCCACGCCGACTTCCAGACCGCGCAGGGCTTTCTGGAAGGACTCTTGGAAGGTACGGCCCATGGCCATCACCTCGCCCACCGATTTCATCTGGGTGGTCAAGCGGCTGTCGGCGGTGGGAAACTTCTCGAAGGCAAAACGCGGTATCTTGGTGACCACGTAGTCGATCGAAGGCTCGAACGAGGCTGGCGTGGCACCGCCCGTGATGTCGTTGCGCAGCTCGTCGAGGGTGTAACCCACAGCCAACTTGGCCGCCACTTTGGCAATCGGGAAACCCGTGGCTTTAGAAGCCAAGGCCGACGAACGCGACACGCGGGGGTTCATCTCGATGACGACCATGCGCCCGTCAACCGGGTTGATGGAGAACTGAACGTTCGAGCCACCCGTGTCCACACCGATCTCGCGCAAAACAGCCAAAGAGGCGTTGCGCAAGATTTGGTATTCCTTGTCGGTCAAGGTCTGAGCCGGGGCCACCGTGATGGAGTCACCGGTGTGCACGCCCATAGGGTCGAGATTTTCGATCGAGCACACAATGATGCAGTTGTCCGCCTTGTCGCGCACCACTTCCATCTCGTACTCTTTCCAGCCGAGCAAAGATTCTTCAATCAGCAACTCGGTGGTGGGCGAAGCCTCCAGACCGCGTTTGCAAATGGTCTCGAATTCTTCGGGGTTGTAGGCAATGCCGCCGCCCGTGCCGCCCAAGGTGAAGCTGGGGCGGATAACGGTTGGGAAACCCAAAGTCTTTTGCACATCCCAAGCTTCTTCCATGCTGTGGGCGATGCCGGAACGCGCGGAACCCAAACCGATCTTGGTCATGGCGTCCTTGAACTTCAGGCGGTCTTCGGCTTTGTCGATGGCTTCGGGTGTGGCGCCAATCAGCTCGACCTTGTATTTTTCGAGCACGCCGTTGTGCCACAAGTCCAATGCGCAGTTCAGGGCTGTTTGGCCCCCCATGGTGGGCAAGATGGCATCGGGGCGCTCTTTGGCGATGATCTTTTCGACCGTTTGCCAGGTGATGGGCTCGATGTAGGTCACGTCGGCCGTGGCCGGGTCGGTCATGATCGTCGCGGGGTTGCTGTTGATCAGGATGACTTTGTAGCCCTCTTCGCGCAAGGCTTTGCAGGCCTGCACGCCAGAGTAATCGAACTCGCAGGCCTGACCAATGATGATCGGGCCCGCGCCAATGATGAGGATGCTTTTGAGGTCGGTGCGCTTAGGCATTATTTTGTCTCCATCAAGTTGATGAAGCGGTCAAAGAGGTAAGCAATGTCGTGGGGGCCGGGCGACGCTTCAGGGTGCCCCTGAAAGCAAAACGCGGGCCTGTCGGTGCGGGCCAAGCCCTGCAATGTGCCGTCAAACAGCGACACATGCGTGGCGCGCAAGTTAGCGGGCAAGGTTTTTTCGTCCACCGCAAAACCATGGTTTTGACTGGTGATGGACACGCGGCCTGAATCCAGGTCTTTCACGGGGTGGTTCGCACCGTGGTGGCCAAACTTCATCTTGAAGGTCTTGGCACCACTGGCCAAAGCCATGATTTGGTGACCCAGGCAAATGCCGAATGTGGGGATGCCGGTTTCGATCAACTCGGCAGTCGCTGCAATCGCGTAATCGCAAGGCTCTGGATCTCCGGGGCCGTTGGACAAGAAGATGCCATCAGGCTTGTGCTTGAGGACTTCTGCGGCAGGGGTCTTGGCAGGCACCACGGTGACTTTGCAACCGCGCTCGGCCAGCATGCGCAAGATGTTTTTCTTGACACCAAAGTCATACGCCACCACATGGAACTTGGGCGTGGTCAAGTTGCCATAGCCTTGGCCCAAGGTCCACTCGGTTTGTGTCCACT
>JBIKRC010000228.1:0-4188 GCA_044349375.1 Limnohabitans sp. | reverse complement strand
CCCACACCGGTCTGGACCCCAAGATCATGGGCGCGGGCCCCATCTCGGCCACGCACGCCGTGCTCAAGAAGACTGGCCTCACGGTGGACGACCTGGACGTGATCGAGGCCAACGAAGCCTTTGCTGCCCAGGCCTGCGCCGTGACCCGCGAGTTGGGCCTGGACCCGGCCAAAGTCAACCCCAACGGCTCAGGTATTTCCTTGGGCCACCCCATCGGCGCGACCGGCGCACTGATCACCGTCAAAGCCTTGTACGAGCTGCAGCGTGTGAACGGCCGCTATGCCCTGGTGACCATGTGCATCGGCGGCGGTCAGGGCATCGCGGCGATTTTTGAGCGCATGTGATGTTGCTGGGCTGATCAGCACGAAAAATGGGCATCAAGAGATGCCCATTTTTTGGCCTGAAAAAGCCTGATGTGTCAGGGCTTGACCGCCGCCGTGACCACCACCTCGATCAAATAAACCGGATTGGCCAGTGCGGCCTGAACCGTGGCACGCGGTGGCGCACTGCCTGTGACCACCCACGCATCCCACACCTCGTTCATGGCGGCGATGTCGGTGATGTCTTTGAGGTAAATCTGGGTGCGCAGGATGCGGGTTTTGTCGCTGCCCGCCTCGGCCAGGCGCAGCTCGATCTGCTGCAACACATCGACCGTTTGGCTGCGGATGTCGGTGGCCTCGCACTCGGGCACCATGCCCGCGAGGTACACCACGCCGTTGAAAACAGCCGCCTCGCTTAAGCGAGTCCCCACATGCATGCGTTGAATCTCTTGGCTCATGCTTTTTTCTTTCCCAGTTGTGACTCTGTGCCCGCCATCAAGCGGTGAATGTTTTCTCGGTGCCGCCAGACCAACAGCAGGGCCATGACCGCCAGGCTCAACACTTCGGGCAGAGACGCTTGCCAGGCCACCCCATCGCCGAACAGGTAAAAAACAGGTGCGAACACCGCCGCCACCATCGAGGCCAGCGACACGTAGCGCGAGAAAAACAGCACGATGGCAAAGCTGAGCACCACCGCCAGCGCCAAGCTGCCGTTGACACCCACCACCACACCCACCGCCGTGGCCACGCCCTTGCCCCCGGCAAAGCCAAAAAATACCGGGTACAGGTGCCCCAAAAAGGCGGCTAACCCGGCCAGCGCGGCCAAACCAGCGCCAGCACCGTGTTCGGGGCCATAGGCCAGCACCAGCGCCACGGGCAGCCAGCCTTTGAAGGCGTCCAGCAGCAAGGTCAGGATGGCCGCTTTTTTGCTGCCCGAACGCAGCACATTAGTGGCCCCCGGGTTTTTGCTGCCGTAGCTGCGCGGGTCGTTCAGGCCCATCAGGCGACTCACGATCACCGCAAAACTGAGCGAGCCCACCAAATAACTGGCCACCAACACCGCCACTGGCATCAACACATCCATCGAAAGCTCCCTTTTTCTTGTATGGGCGTCATTCTGCCAGCGCGCAGTTGACCACCTTGGCGGCCAGCAGTTGCACACACACTTGGGGGTCGATGCCCACCAGGTAACCACGCCTGCCGCCATTGATGCAAATGCGCGGCAAGGCGAGGATGGTCTCTTCGATGAACACGGGCATGAGCCGTCGCGTGGCAAAGGGTGAAGTACCACCCACCAGATAACCGCTGTGGCGATTGGCCACTTCGGGTGCACACGGCTCGATGGATTTGAGCCCTACTTGCCGCGCCAGGTTTTTGGTGGACACCTTGCGGTTGCCATGCATCAGCACCACCAAGGGCTTGGCGTCTTGGTCTTGCATGATCAGGGTCTTGACCACGGCAAAAGGGTCCATGCCCAGCACCTGGGCGCTGTGCTGGGCACCACCATGCTCGAGGTATTCATAGGGATGCTCGGTGAAACTCACCCCCTGCTGGCGCAAGAGCGCCGTGGCGGGGGTCTCACTGACTTTGTCTTTTTTGGCCATGGGCCTGCATCACAAAGCCGGGTCACGGATTTCCCAGCGGATCTGGTCAATCGCCTTGAGCACCTCGGGCGAGAGTTGCACCGACCAGGCGGCCAGGTCTTCGTTCAACTGCGCCACCGAGGTCACGCCAAGGATGGTGCTGGTCACATTCCAGCGGTGGTAGCAAAAGGCCAGAGCCATTTCGGTGGGTGTCATGCCGTGGTCACGCGCCAGCTGGTTGTAGCGGCGCGCTGCAGCCAAAGCTTCCGGACGGGACCAGCGCTGCTTGCGCACCGACTCGTAACGGGACACGCGGCCATCGGGGGCACCG
Source organism: Limnohabitans sp. (assembly GCA_044349375.1). Classification (GTDB taxonomy): domain Bacteria; phylum Pseudomonadota; class Gammaproteobacteria; order Burkholderiales; family Burkholderiaceae_C; genus Limnohabitans_A. Next base: position 1,954 of record JBIKRC010000228.1, on the reverse strand, counting down.
GGGCCTTCAAAGCCGGTTTCGTCGTACTTGCCCGTGAGCAAGCCAAAGCCCAGCGGCGAATAAGCCAGCAAGGACACATTCAGGCGGTGACATGTCTCGTCCAGGCCGTTGTCAACCACCCGGTTGACCAACGCATAGGGGTTTTGCACCGTGGCCACACGGGGCAGGCCATGTTGCTCGGCCAGTCGCACGAATTCATGCACGCCGTAGGGCGTTTCGTTGGACAGGCCGATGTGACGCACCTTGCCCGCCTTGACCAGCTGGGCCAGGGCTTGGAGTTGTTCATGGATGGAGGTGACCGACTTGTCCTCGCTCGGGTCGAAATAATGAAAACCCAGGGCCATCACATGGCGCTCGGGCCAATGGATTTGGTACAGGTCGATCACATCGGTCTGCAGGCGGCGCAAACTGCCTTCGCAGGAAGTCAGGATGTCTTGTGCAGTCATACCCTTGCCCTCGCGAACCCAGGGCATGCTGCGCGAGGGGCCCGCCACCTTGGTGGCCAGCACCAGTTTTTGGCGCGCACCAGGGTTTTTGGCAAACCAATTGCCAATGTAGGTTTCGGTCAGGCCACAGGTGTCGGCCGTGGCAGGCACAGCGTACATCTCGGCGGTGTCGATGAAGTTGATGCCAGCTTCGATCGAGCAGTCCAGAATGGCATGCGCGTCGGCCTCATTGACCTGCTGGCCGAAGGTCATGGTGCCCAGGCAAATGGGTGTGACATGCAGGTCGGATTGACCAAGTTGTAATTTATTCATGGACTTATCTTTGGCTGCGTCTTAAAAGCCTGATTTTGGCATGTTGAGCGTTTGGGCTTGGGCGTTGATCGTGCATTTGCTCGGCCACACGCTCAAGGCTCCATGCGCTTCTCATCTCGGGCTTGCTCCTGCAGGCGCAGCACGCGGCGCTGCACCTTGCCGGTGGTGGTCATCGGCAACTGGTCGATGAATTCAATCTCTTTGGGGTATTCATAAGGGGCCAGCAAACCGCGCACATGTGCTTGCAGCTCGCGGCGCACTTCGTCGTCAAAAGCTGTCTGCCCTGGCCCAGTGGGCCTGCGGCTTTGCCAGTCGGGCGACATGACCACATAGGCTTTGACCAGCGCGCCTCGGTCTTGGTCGGGCTTGGGCACCACGGCGGCGTTGGCCACGGCGGGGTGTTTGACCAAGCAGTTCTCAATTTCACCCGGGCCAATGCGGTAGCCCGCCGCCTTGAACATGTCGTCGGTGCGCCCTTGGTACCAAAGGTAGCCGTCCTCGTCCGCCACCGCCATGTCGCCCGTGCGGCACCAGTTGCCGGTGTATTTGGCCTTCGTGCCCTTGTCGTTGTTCCAGTAGCCCAAAAAGAAGACCGGGTCAGGCTGACCGTGCACATCGAAGCGGTTCACCGCCACTTCGCCGGGCGTGCCGGGCGGGCACAACTGCCCCGCCTCGTCGATGATCGCCACCTGGTGCCCTGGATACCCTTTGCCCATGCTGCCGGGCTTGGCAGGCCACAAGCGGGCGCAGTTGCCCACCACGTAATTGATTTCGGTCTGGCCGAACATCTCGTTCACCGTGACGCCCAACTGTTGCTGACAATAGCCAAACACCGCGTCACCCACCGCCTCGCCTGCGCTCATCATGGCTTGCAGCTTCAGGCGGTAACGCCCCTTCACCTCGGGCACGGCCTTCATCATGGCTTTGAGCGCGGTGGGGAACAGAAAGGTGTGTGTCACGCCGTGGCTTTGCAAAATTTCGAAGGCCGCTTCGGGCGAAAACCGCCCGTTGAAGGCCACGATGGGCCGGCCAAAGTAGAGGCTGGGCAGCAAGGCGTCCATCAGCCCGCCCGTCCAGGCCCAGTCGGCAGGCGACCAGAACACGGCTTTTGAGGGCTTTTCTGACTTGAAAGGGTCAAAGCCAAACCAATTTTGGCTGCACACAAAGCCCGTGAGGTTACCGATCAGTGCCCGGTG
>JBIKRC010000227.1:0-4200 GCA_044349375.1 Limnohabitans sp. | reverse complement strand
GGGCGCGATTCAGGACCGCACCCGCGAGCACCTGGGCACCAGCGACAAGGTCATCATGGCCAACCGCCGCATCTTGCTCAAAGCCATCGAGACGGTGCAGGCCGGGGGCTTGCCGCCTGGCTTTGCGCAAGACGCCGTAGCCAGCCAGCGCATCGGCCCCGACACAGTGGACGGCATTGCGCCCAGCGGGCAATGGCCGCAGTGGTGGCGCGAGGCCTGCGCGGCCAAACGCAGCGGTGCACCGTGGGATGCCGCCCTGCCGGGCCATGCGCCAACACCAGCCGACACGAGCGCGGCATGAGCTTCGCTGAACGCTGCGGCCTGTACAGCCGCGAACGCCAGGCGGCTTGCGATGAACTGGTTCGGCAGGTCGAGGCCTCGGGCATCGAGCTGATCCGTTTGGGCTGGTGCGACCTGCACGGCGTGGTGCGCGGCAAGACCCTCGTGGCTTCGCAACTGCGCCAAGCGCTGGCCAACGGCATCGGCATGGTCAGCACCTTGCTGCTCAAAGACAGCTCGGACCGCACCGCCTTCAAAGTGTTCGAGCCGGGCATCGAAGAGACCCTGCCTGGCTTTGCCGGGGCCAGCAATTTCACGCTCATGCCCGACCGGGCCAGCTGGCAGGTGCTGCCCTGGGCCGACAAGACCGGTTGGCTGCAGTGCCAGCCTTACTTTGCCAACGGGCGCATCGTGCCGCTCGATTCGCGCCATGTGCTGCAGCAAGCCGTGCAGCGCCTGGCCGATCGCGGCTGGCAAATGCGCTGCGGGCTCGAAATCGAATTCCACATCTACCGCCTCAAAGACCCGCTGCACGGGGCAGACCTGGACCCGGATCGCGCCGCATGGCCCGGCCCCTCGCCGGAAGTCAGCCTGATTCACCCGGGCTACAACCTGCTGACCGAGGCCTGGATGGACCGGGCCGAAGAGCCGCTGCGCATCGTGCAGCGCACCGCGCAAGCGCTGGGCCTGCCGCTGATCTCGCTCGAAATCGAACTCGGCCCCAGCCAGGTCGAAGCGGTTTTTGACGTGAACGATGCGCTCACCGCCGCCGACCAGATGGTGCTGTTTCGCAACGCCACGCGCCAGGCCTTGCGCCGCGCCGGTTACCACGCCACCTTCATGTGCCGACCGCCGTTTGAACACATCATGTCGAGCGGCTGGCATCTGCACCAATCGGTTTGCGAGTTGGCCACGGGGCGCAATGTTTTCATGCGCGACGAGTCTGCCCCCGGCAGCAGCGCACGCGATGCGCGGCAAGTGCTGAGCGATGCGGGTGCAGGCTGGCTGGCTGGATTGTTGGCGCACGCTCCGGCGCTCACCGCCCTGTGCACGTCCACCAGCAATGGGTATGGGCGCTTTCGGCCCAACGCGATGGCGCCGCAGTCGATTTTGTGGGGCCGCGATAACCGGGGAGCGATGCTGCGCGTGATCGGTGCGCCGGGCGACAAGGCCACCCGCATTGAAAACCGCCTGGGCGAACCGGCGGCCAACCCTTATCTGTACATGGCCTCGCAAATCCATGCGGGGCTCGACGGGGTGGACGCGCAGCTGCAAGCGCCGCCAGCCACTGAAACGCCTTATGCCCCAGGGGCTGCCTCCATCCCAACGTCTTTGGCCGATGCGGTGCAGGCGCTGCAACATGATGCGGCCTTATGCCAAGCCTTGGGCCAGCCCTTGGTGGATTACTACAGCACCATCAAACTGGCCGAACACCGACGCCTGACCCAGGCCGAAGATGCGACGGAGTTTCACAAGCGTGAATACTTCGGCCGAATTTGACAACCCCTATAAAGCGCAATTGAGCGCGATGCACTGATGATCACGATCCACCTGCAACCCCACGACCTGACCCAAGCCGCGCACAGCCTGCAAGCGCATCCCGGCCAAAGCCTGATGCAAGCTGCAGTCGATGCGAATTTGCCCGGCATCCAGGCCGATTGCGGCGGCCTGCTGACCTGCGCGACTTGTCATGTGGTGGTTCAAGGGGATTGGCTGTCCAAGCTGCCACCTGTTTCAAGCGACGAAGACGGCATGTTGGCCTTCACCGCTCAAACCCGCGAGCCGGGCAGCCGCTTGTCGTGCCAGATCATCCTGACCGAGGCGCTGGACGGCTTGCAGGTGACGCTGCCCGCAAGCCAGTACTGATCAGCGCGGCATACCGGGGAAGCCCCCGCCGCCGCCCATCATGCCTTTCATGGCCCCCATGCGCTTCATCATTTTCATCATGCCGCCGCCGGACATTTTTTTCATCATGTCCTGCATCTGCTCAAACTCCTTGAGCATGCGGTTGACGTCTTGCACCTGAACGCCTGCGCCGGCTGCGATGCGGCGCTTGCGCGTGGCTTTGATCAATTCAGGCTTGCTGCGCTCTTTGGGCGTCATGCTGTGGATGATGCCTTGCTTGCGGCCGATGTCTTTTTCGACTTTGCCCATGTCCATGGACGCTGCCTTGGCGGTCATTTGGCTGGGCAGCTTGTCCATCAGGCTGGACAGCCCGCCCATTTGCTTCATCTGCTGGATCTGCGCCAAAAAGTCGTTCAGATCAAAGCCACCACCGCTCTTGACCTTGGCGGCCAATTTTTGCGCAGCTTCCATGTCCACGCCTGCAGTGACCTGCTCGACCAGGGCCACGATGTCGCCCATGCCCAGCACCCGGCCTGCGTGGCGCTCGGCGTCGAACACTTCCAAGCCATCAATCTTTTCGCTGGTACCCGCAAACTTGATCGGCACGCCTGTGATCTGGCGCACCGACAGTGCTGCGCCGCCGCGCGAGTCGCCGTCGAGCTTGGTCAGCACAATACCCGTGAGCGGCAAAGCCTCGCTGAACGCCTTGGCGGTATTGGCCGCGTCCTGGCCCTGCATGGCATCCACCACGAACAGGGTTTCAACCGGCTTGAGTTCAGCGTGCAAGGCCTTGATTTCGGCCATCAGGGCTTCGTCAATCGCCAAGCGACCCGCGGTGTCGACCAGCAACACGTCAAAGAAATGTTTGCGGGCGTAGTCGATGGCAGCACGCGCAATGTCGATGGGCTTTTGGTCGGGCGTGCTGGGAAACCACTCGGCCCCGGCCTGCGCTGTCACCGTCTTGAGCTGCTCAATGGCCGCTGGGCGGTAAACGTCACCCGAGACGGTGAGCACTTTTTTCTTGCGCTTTTCGATCAGGTGTTTGGCCAGCTTGGCGGTGGTGGTGGTTTTACCGGCACCTTGCAGGCCGGCCATCAGGATCACGGCGGGCGGCTGCGCAGCCAAGTTGATGTCCGACACGCCCTCGCCCATGGTGGCGGCCAACTCGCGGTTGACCACGCCCACCAAAGCCTGACCGGGCTTGAGTGACCCCATGACCTCTTGGCCCAGGGCTTTTTCTTTCACCCGGGCAATGAAATCGCGCACCACGGGCAAAGCCACGTCGGCTTCGAGCAAGGCCATGCGCACCTCGCGCAGCATGTCGGCCACGTTGGTTTCGGTGATGCGGGCCTGTCCGCTGAGGGTCTTGACGAGGCGTGAGAGTTTGTCGGTCAGGGCGGAGGCCATGGGGGAATCCAGGAAAAACCGGTCAAGCGGGATGGCGAAGCCCCAGCGGCAGCGCCTGAAAGGCTAAACTCGGTGCCATGATTTTAGCGAGTGCACCTTTGTGGACGTTGCCCTTCTCGGCATTGGCAGCCTTGGCCTATGCCTTGCCCGCTTTGGTGCCCCGCCACCTGAGTGATGTGAACGCACGCCGCCTGCTTTGGCTGGCTTGGGTTTTGCACGCCATCAGCTTGCTGGTGCTGCTGATGGGGCCGGTGCGCTTCGGTTTTGCCCCGGCTTTGTCGGTCACCGCCTGGCTGGTGGTGTTGGCTTACATGATCGAGACCCAGTTTTTCCCCAAACTCAGGGTCCGCTGGGCCGTGGGTGGCCTAGGGGCGGTCACCGTGGTGTTGGCCTGGGTGATTCCAGGAGACTTGCTCACCACCCATGCATCGGCCTGGTTGCCCCTTCACTTTGCCCTGGGTTTGTCGGCCTATGGCATGTTTGCCGCTGCGGTGGTTCACGCCTGGCTGATGACCCGCACGGAACATGACATCCGCCAGGCTCAAGAAGGCTCGAGCGGTCTGCCGCTGCTGACACTGGAGCGCCTGACCTTTCGCTTTGTGACAGCCGGCTTTGTGCTGTTGACGGCCACTTTGGTGGCAGGCGCCCTGTTTGGCGAGGCCCTGTATG